>CALGLY010000531.1 GCA_937959095.1 uncultured Saprospiraceae bacterium | reverse complement strand
CGCTTGATAAATTCCTTTGTGCCATCCAATGGATCTACTAGCCAAGCGGTGCGAAAATGTTTGCGTTCTTCGTAGGGGATTTGCTTATTTTCTTCCGAAATAATAGGATACTTAATCGCTAAGCGTTCCAAGCCATCACAGATTACTTTATTCGCGGCACGATCGGCAATCGTTAATGGGGAATCATCGGCTTTTTGTTCTACTCCAAAACTTTCTTCATTTTGGTAAATCTCCAGAATCGCATCACCTGCCAGCTTTGCAATCTTAATTACTTCTTGTACTAATACTGTTCTATCCATTGTAAAAAAACTAAATATGTTATTTTGTAACTATCTTGTACGTACAAAGGTATAAATTTGTGTCATCGGATAAGTTTAATAACAAAAAGATTAATTTACGCATGCAGAAAAAAGTAGTAGTAACAGGCGGAACGGGTTATATTGGTAGCCACACCCTCATTGATTTGATAGATAATGGGTTTCATGTCATTTCTATAGATAATTACATGAATTCAGAACCTGACGTATTGGATCGAGTAGCTGCCGTAACAGGGGTACGTGTAGAAAACCATATCGTAGATTTGGTAGATGCTGCTGCTACGAGAAAGGTATTTGAAACAAATCCAGATATTGATGGAATTATTCATTTTGCTGCGCTAAAAAGCGTTGGAGAATCCGTAGAGAAGCCTTGGGAATATTTTCATAACAATATGAACAGCCTCCTGAATGTGCTAAAATGTGCAGCCGATTTCAATATATCGAATTTCATATTTTCTTCTTCTTGCTCTGTCTATGGAAATGCAGACGAATTGCCTGTAACAGAAAATACGCCT
The DNA here is from genome assembly GCA_937959095.1 of uncultured Saprospiraceae bacterium. Classification (GTDB taxonomy): domain Bacteria; phylum Bacteroidota; class Bacteroidia; order Chitinophagales; family Saprospiraceae; genus JAAUTG01. The sequence continues at coordinate 8,939 of CALGLY010000531.1, read as the reverse complement.
ATGCAAGAAGCCGAATCGCCTTATGCACGTACAAAGCAGATTGGGGAATATATCATCACCGATTTTGCGAAGGCACATCCTGATTTTAAAGCGATTCTGTTGCGTTATTTCAACCCAGCAGGTGCACATGAAAGTGCAAAAATCGGAGAATCACCTACCTACAATGCAAGTAATCTAGTACCTGTGATTACAGAAACAGCTATCGGAAAACGCGAGAAAGTAACGGTTTTTGGCTCTGATTATGACACGCGAGATGGCAGTTGCATCCGAGATTATATTCATGTGATGGATTTAGCGAATGCGCATACGAAAGCATTAGAGTATCTAATGAATAATAAAAATGAAGATAGCTGTGAAGTCTTCAATGTAGCTATAGGAGCTGGAGTTTCAGTGCTAGAAGCGGTGGAAGCATTTGAGCGTAGCACCAATCAAAAACTAAACTATACGATAGGCGATAGAAGAGAAGGGGATGTAATCGCTATTTACGCCAATTTAGATAAAGCTGCAGCTCGACTTGGCTGGCAGCCGAAGCGGAATATTGATGACATTATGCGCACGGCTTGGGAATGGGAGAAGGTGCGCTCTGGAAAGGTGTAAAGGTCTGAATATATCAATTGTTAGAGCAACCGCAGTATCCTTATACTGTGGTTGCCTTAATGAAATTTAATGTATCATATAAACCAGCTAAGCACATTGAATATTTATAAATAAAAAACGATATGTTGCATAACAATATGTATGCTTTTTTTGGATTTATGTTTGCTTCTCCTCGAAAAACTACATTTAAGCACCCATCCATTGCATATAGATAAGTAATAAATTAAGCTTTTTTGAATTTGTCACACCATTTTGTACTTTAGTAGTCTATTAATAATCAGGGACTTAGTTTTAAAAAATCTTTTCTAAGTTTTAAAAAAATGCCTTTACAGAAAAGCTCTGGTGTCCTACTATAGCTGCTTTTGTTTAAGTTATTTTGTAATACTAGTTTTATACATTAGAGTCATGTTTACAGAAAATAGAGAAAACATTCACTTTGGATTTATTCCACTTCATCTTATATGAATGGAAAAGGCATTATTTAAACTCTTATAAAAGATAGTAAGCAATTTGAAAGATAAGACAGGCTCTATGTAAGTTACATGTTATTAAAGTTATGAAAATGGAACAAAAAAGTCTCTCGAAGCCTATTGAGAATAGGCTGTTATCTTATCAAAGACAAGCAAAACAATATGCGAATAGCTATTCTAAAATACCAAAGACAACAAAACTAAGAAGGAATACTCTGATGGCACTAGTGCCTCTAGCAGCATCTTCTATGTTGCCTGCTGGTCTTCAAGCACAATGTAGTTTTTCGCAGACATTTCCGATAACGGCTACAGGACAGTATTTTACAATTGATTTAACTAATGGTGTTGGCGATGATCAATTCATTATAAAGTATTCAAATACCTCTGGTGGTTTTAAACGCTTGGGGGTTGAGGCAGTAACGTCAAATGCAGTTCAGCTACAAGTTTTGGGAACGGGGGGGTCGGCAATAGGTGTTATTCCTCGTTTAATGTATGGCGCTTCTATAAACACAACGAATTTTGTTTCGACTACAGATTTAGCAATTTATTCCGCAAGTGGAGGCAGTATTACAGCTTCTCCACCAACTCCTCTATCCTATCCAGAATATATTGCAATACGCTCTGGAGATAATTATGGTTTTCTTACTATTTCTATAAGCGGAGGTGTTTTAACTGTAGTAGGCGGTATCGATATGACTAAGACAACTGCTGGTCATATAGACGTAGGCGATTGCTCTACTCTGCCAGTAGAACTTATTTCCTTTGAAGCACAAGCGGAAGAAGATCTAATCTTACTAGAATGGCAGACCGCAACCGAAATCAATAATCTAGGTTTTGAGTTGCAACGTAGTATGGATGGAACGAACTTCCAAAAAATAGGCTGGCTCAATGGACATGGTACTACTGCAGAAGCGCAAAACTATCATTTCAAGGATGAGAAGGTGCTTTCTAATGAATTATATTACTATCGTCTGATGCAAGTGGATGTGGATGGAAGTAGTACTTATTCTAAAATAATTACAGCTAAACTAAAAGGGAAAGCAGTAGATCTTGTAGGTAACATTTATCCGAACCCAGTGCACGAACAACTCACTATTCCAATTACGTTGCTTAAAGAAAGACAAGTACATGTTATCCTTTTTGATGGACAAGGAAAAATAGTGAAAAATAAGATAGCAAATTTAACTGAAGGCACTAATGAACTAGTGCTTGATATGCAAGATATAGAAGCAGGCAACTACTTTGCTAAAATTCAATTAGAAACACAAATCGTTTATCGAAAAATAATTAAGATTTAAGGCAAGTTGCCTAAAGTCCTCTATCACTCTAAGGCAACTCCCAATAGTAAAGTGAATTGCCTAACTAGTATTTGAAACATAGCCAAGTTATTCTCAATATTGCTTCCTTATAGGAGCAATAAACGTGAAATGTACCAAGCTATGAAAATAAAAAACGGAAATACGTATACGGAAAAGCATATGGCTTTGCGCTTAGCTGCTTATATAACACAGGCTCATCATTATAAAAGCACAAAAGGAGAACATATCAAGGGGCGCAATAGAAGTCTTATAAAAAGTGCATTAGTTGCTTTAACGCCCTTAGCAGCACAAACAATAGCAATTCCCTTTGCTGCTGCGCAATGTAGTGTAGGTGTCGTCAATGCTAATTATACGCAGAATACAGCAAATTGCGACAGAAAAATTGTTGTCGATTTAGATGGGGATGGTGTTTATGATATGGCATTTGAATTTATACAAACAGCAGGGAATTCTTTTGTGCTTGCTACCGGATTGAACCCCGGAATAGCTCTTTCGGTGGCGACAGCAGGCACTATATCTCCAGGCTTTCCTTTTGATATTGCTAATAATGTTCCCTCTGGGGCAATAGCTAGTGGATATTCGTTTAAATCCTTCGATGGAACGAATGCTTTTCTACTCAGTATCAATGGTACTTTAGGTGATTTTGCAACACCATTGGGTACTTCGAGCGAAAATTATTTAGCCCTCCAAAACGGCTCACAATATGGTTTTTTGACTATCGTCATAGATCATTCTACTGCAAATGACCGCTGCCTGAGCATTGGAAATTTTGGACTAGAACCCACAACGAATACGCAAACAGTGGTAGTAGGAGACTGTTCTACATTACCTGTCGAATTGCTTTATTTTTCTGCAAAAGCAGAAGAGAATAATATCCAATTAGTTTGGGAAACGCTTAGTGAATTTCAAAATTTTGGCTTTGAAGTAGAACGAAGCCTTAACGCTAAAGATTTTAGAAAAATAGCTTGGATAAAAGGCAATGGTACGACTTCCGATGCCAATCAGTATAGATTCAAAGATGAAAAAGTCATTGCTAATGAGACCTATTATTATCGTCTGAAACAAGTTGATGAAGATGGTTCATTTGAGTATTCCTCTACGGTTAGTGCGAGCATAAAAAATAAGCATGCACTACAAATAGGAACTATTCATCCGAATCCAGCATCCGATGTGCTTTATCTTCCTATTGAGTCGAATAGTACTACGGAAGCTATGGTTCAATTATTTGATAAAACAGGGCGTATTGTAGCAAATTTTCAAGAAGAAATAAATAAAGGGTCAAATCAAATCACGCTGCCTGTGAGAGGCATACAACAAGGCATCTACTTTGCACGCATTGATGTAGGCAAGGAGCGCACATATCGAAAAATATCTATACTCCGATAAAATCTAATCGAACAAAGAATAATTTTTTCATGGTTATATTCGCCCTTCTAGCAAACTAGAAGGGCTTTTTAAGTCCTAGTAATTCTCACTATGGGGATAGCTTAATGAGCTATGAATAGTCGCAAGGCGAGTGAAAGTGCTAAAAAAGAATTGAATTCTAATTTTCAATTTTTAATTCTCCATTTTCAATTTGGCGAAGACATTGACTTATGCTATCACTTTTTTTTCCGTTTTTAGGAATTGCATATTATACAATTTGCGATAATAGCCCTCTTCTATTTCTAGCAGTTTTTCATGCGGGCCAAACTCTTTCAGCTCACCTTTATCCAATACCATAATATTATCTGCATGTCGGATAGTGGAAAGCCGATGCGCTATAATGATAGAAGTCCGTTTCGCGATCAATTTTTCGATAGCATACTGAATTACCCCTTCGGTTTCAGGATCAATGGAAGAAGTCGCTTCATCCAGAATTAAAATATCAGGATCAAAAACTAACGCCCGCACAAAAGAGATAAGCTGCCGCTGTCCCATCGAAAGGGTTGCGCCACGTTCCATTACTTCATAGTCGTAGCCACCAGGTAGTTTCATAATAAACTCATGCGCACCTATTATTTTTGCGGCTTCTACTATAGTCTCTTTACTAATATTATTATTACGAAGGCTAATATTTTCAAGCACCGAACCCGAAAATAAAAACACATCTTGCAGCACCACCGCTATTCGCGAACGGAAGGCATTCAATTCATATGCTTGAATATCTTTTCCATCTACTAGGATGCGTCCTTTGTTCAATTCATAGAAGCGATTGAGGATACTAATAATCGTGGTTTTGCCCGACCCTGTGCTGCCTACAAGCGCAAGTGTTTGGGAAGCGGGCAATTCAAAGCTGACATTTTTGAGGACGTAATCATCCTCTATATAAGCAAACGAAACATCTTCAAATGTAATGCGGCCTTCCAGGCGTTGTGGCTTCAAACTGCCTTTATTTTCGATAACAGAATCATCGTCGAGTGTATTGAAAACACGCTGCGCTGCCACTAAGCCCATTTGTACCACATTGAATTTATCCGCTAAAACACGCATCGGACGCACGAGCATAGATAGGTAAATCGGGAACGCTACCAAAACGCCTATCGTCACGCCTGCATCGCGTAAGACTTCTTGTGCGCCAAACCAAACCATCAATCCTAAAGCTGTAGCCGTAATAATTTCAACGACTGGAAAAAAGACCGCATAGTACAGAATAGAATCCAGGTTAGCCTGTGTATATTCCTGATTAATAGCTTTGAATTGTTTCATTTCCTGCTTCTCCGCATTGAATAGTTGTACTATCCGCATTCCTGTGATTCGCTCTTGCAAGAAGGCGTTCATACGCGTGAGTTGTGTACGAACTACCTGATAAGCAGCTTTTACTTTTTCTTTAAAAATATAAGTTGCCACTATCAAGAAAGGGAAAATAATCAAGCAGATAAGGGATAATTTCCAACTCGAACTAAACATCATTATCAGCACCGCTATCAAGGTCAATACATCGGCGATGATATTCATAATGCCTTGTGAAAAAATATCATTTATCTTTTGAATATCATTTATCGTTCTGGTGGTAGAAGTCCCGATAGGTGTGCGATCAAAATAGCCCAATTGTAGGCTCGTGATATGATCGAATGTTTTTGCACGGAGATCTTTTACGACGGATTGCCCTAATAAATTCGTCGTAAAAATGAAGAAATAGCGCATCAGGGTTTCAAAAAATAGCACGACTATAAAAAGCAAGGCGACTAAATGTAAGCCATCCAAATTATACTGAAAAACATAATCATCTATGATCGCTTGGATGATGCGCGGACGCAATACCGCCAAAGGGGCAAGTAAAACGGCAAGCAAAGCTGCTGCAATAAATGTCCTTTTGTAAGGCTTCGATAGGGCAAGTACCCGATTAAATAACCGAAAATCTATTTTATTCTTGCTTTCACTCATAGATATGTTTAAACGCTACTCGAAAGTCGGTTTTTTATTTCAGAAAACAAACGATTAGGTGAAATGGAAGGTCGATTTTTTATCAGACCTTAAAACGTATTATCCGAATTCCACCAATTTTGTTCCCGAAGGCGGGCTTCTTCTATGCGTTGTGTTTTTGTTTTTTCGAAGGCATCTTTCGGTAAAAAATGCTTTGCGTCGGGTTCAGGTTCGGTTTCCCAGGAGTAAACCGGAGGACGATCATCTTCTTCTATTTTATCCTTGAAAAAATAAGCTGCAAAAATTCCAACTACCGCTCCCAGCAAATGACTTTCCCAAGAGATACCTTCCTGATTCGGCAAGATGCCAAAAAACATTCCACTATACAAAAAGGTGACAATGAGAGCAAGAATAATTGCTTTTATACTTCGTCGGAAAATACCTGTCCAAAACACAAAGGAGACCAAACCATAGACCACGCCACTCGCCCCGATATGAAAGACCGAACCACGTGCAAATGCCCAAACCGTTAAGCCAGTAAGAATATAAACCATGAAAAAAGTAGAAAAAGCTACTTTCCGATAGAAGAAAAATATAATTCCTGTAAGGACAAATAAAGGAATAGAATTGGAAATGAGGTGCGCAAAATCTGCATGAATTAGTGGCGCAAAAAATATCCCTTTTAGCCCATCTATCCGCTGTGGCAAAATACCGAGAAAACCAAAATCAATAGTTGTGATAACTTGAAAAAGATGGATTCCCCAAATCAAAAATAGAAACTGTAGCGGCGGACGGATGCTACTCATCAAGCGTTCTTTCTGTATCTGTGTATCTGTTGTCATAAGTATGTAGTATGGGTTTTGCTATTGCGTTATCTAGTAAAACGCAGTAAATTTAGCTTAGGTTGTATCAGAAAAAAAAGAAACGACTGAACGCTTAATTTTTATGATAAAAACTTATAATTATTCGATGGAGTGTTGCTACTTTTAGAGCTTTTTATTCACAAAGTCTTTTTTCAGAATGAAATTAGTGAAGCGCGTACTTTTTTTACTCCTTGCCCTTGCAGGGCTTTTCTTACTGTATGTATTGCTATCTATTGGCTATGCTACACTCACCGATTTGCAGCCCAAAGAACGCATCGCACTAGCAGTAACGAATCCTTCTTCCGAGACTACGATTAGCGATTCCACACTTTCTTTTCTTATCTGGAATGTTGGTTATGGTGGCTTGGGTGCGAAATCCGATTTCTTTTTTGACAAAGGCGGTATGCTACGCTCGAATGGCAAAATGGTACGTTCTCCCGAAGCTTACGTGAACGAATACCTCGCTTTGCAAGATAAGCTCATCCAATCGGAAAAAGCAGATTTCTATCTTTTGCAAGAAGTTGATTTAGATTCCAAGCGCAGCTACTACATCAATGAGATGGAACGCTTTGCCGCTTTCCTACCTGAGCATGAACGCAGTTTTGCCGTCAACTATCAAGTAACGCATGTCCCCATTCCTGTCTTTGAGCCATTCAATGTGATGGGTAAAACGCATAGCGGACTAGCAACTTACTCGCGCTATCATGCCGAAGAAGTGACCCGCTTGCAAATGTCAGGGGCTTTCGATTGGCCGACTCGTATTTTCCAGCTCGACCGTTGTATTGGTTTGCATCGTTATCCAGCCAAAAATGGCAAAGATGTTGTTGTACTCAATATTCATAATTCCGCTTACGATAAAGGCGGCTTCCTAAAAAAGCAGCAAATGGAATATTTTAAGAAAGTAGTATTAGAAGAATACGAAAAAGGCAATTATGTGATAGCTGGAGGGGACTGGAATCAATGCCCACCCAAGTTTCCGTTCGATAAGTTTATGCCAGGCGATACGAAAGGCTTTACCCAAACCAATATCGCACCTGATTTTCTACCTAGCGATTGGACATGGGCTTTCGATGCGGACACCCCAAGCAATAGAAAAGTGCCGACTAAATATATAAAAGGCGAAAGCTTCATTACGCTTATTGATTTTTATGTCGTATCACCTAATGTACAAGTACGTGAAGTGCGCGGCATTGATTTGGATTTTCAAGCCTCTGATCATCAGCCTGTTTATTTGGAGGTAGAACTTTTATAAATAATGCTGCAATGTGATAATGCTAGAATAGCATAATTGGAGACAAGAAATATATTATCGCATTGTAGCATTATCACATTACAACATTAAATAAATTTGCAATCCATCTTTTTTCGACTATTTTTACAGAAATTTTAGAGGAACGTACACCAAAAGTCAATCCAATCACATCATTATAAATGAATCGAGCAAGTTGGTTCTCCGTTATTGATAAAATACCACCTTTTCTCTTTGCAGTAGGGTGGGCAATTTTCATCTTTATTCTCTCCACAGTAGGAGTTGGTGTTAATTTACCTTCTACTTGGTCAGATATTATAGCATGGGACAAACTAGCTCATGCCATCGTGTATTTTGTTTTGACATTTTGGCTAATCAAAGGATTTCAGACACGTAACATCCCTTCGGGGCGCGCTTTTTTGTATGGAGCTATCATTGCCAGTTCGTATGGTATTTTGATGGAAATTGTGCAAAAGACCTTTTTTCCGAACCGATATTTTGAAGTGTTAGATATTATCGCTAATATCGTCGGTGTTATAATATGTGTCCTTTGGATACGAAGAAAACGTTGATTTTTGTGTGACCCGCCTACTTCATGAACGGGCAGGTTTTAGAATTTGCCCTTTGGTAATTTGAGGGTTCCACAAAAAGAAACAATTATTAAACTTTAAACCAGTAGTATGAGTAACATTGCTATCACAGGCGGTACACTCGCAGCTGCTGTCGCAGGAATCATACTTCTTGTCCTTGGCATTATATTTGTGACGAGAGGTATGTTCGCTAAACGATCTGAAAAAGGTACAGAAGGAAGTAGTGCAGCAGGCTCTACTTTAGTCGGAAGAAACAAAATTCCAGAAGTGGATGCGTTTCGTTTGAGCGGTACATTTTTCAATATTTCCCTAGCACTCGCGCTTGGGTTGATTATTTTAGCGTTTAGCTGGACACAGTACGAGGAGGAAGTCTTTATTCCAGAGGATGCGTTGGAGTTCGAGGACGACATCGAAATTGAACCACCGCGAACAGCAGAACCGCCACCACCACCGCCACCACCACCGCCACCGGTGATAGAGGAGGTACCAGAAGAAGAGATAGAGGA
>CALGLY010000530.1 GCA_937959095.1 uncultured Saprospiraceae bacterium | reverse complement strand
TATGGCGTGCCAGGGCATATTTACGCGCTCTTAGGCCCAGCTTGTTTTTTATTTGGAAAACGCTATCATCCCGAAGCAGCTCGAAAGCTTTCCACTTCGATAAAGGAAGATTAGGAGCTTGTTAATCGCTTGTTAATGGCTTCCAAAACAGACGAATCAGGTGTAACTTCGAGTTTCTATAGTACTCATTTGCGTCGTAGAAAGTAGAGGGATAAGGAGAAAATCCCCTATACCATCTACTCTCTACAAAATGGCAAAGCAACAAAAACATGAAGAATAGTACCATCACACGGGTTATACTGCTAGGCACCATAGCAATAGTGAGCATCATAGGGATGCAAGCCTACTGGGTGATGAATACGTGGAACTTAAAAGAGCAGGAATTTCACGAAAAGGTAAATATTGCCTTGCGGAATGTAGCAAAGGGTTTTGAGAAGATAAAAACCATGCCGCAATACGACCTGATTGATCGCGTATCGAGCAATTATTATGTCGTGAATATCAACCAAGTAATTAATGCAAATAGCTTGGAATATTTCCTGAAAAAGGAACTAGAAGGGGTCGGCTTGGAAGAAAATTTTCGCTATGCAATTTATGATTGTGCGACTAAGAAAATGGTGGGTGGTAACTTCATCCGCTACGGACAAGAAGCACAAATAGACGATGAACAAGTAGAACTCCCGACCTACGATAAATTTCTCTACTATTTCGGCGTGAGTTTTCCGAAGCGGACGAATCACATTCTGGAAAGTATGCTTCCTACGATTGTGATGACAGCAATTCTGTTGCTTACCGTTATCTTCTTTAGCTTTTCTATGTTTGTAATAATGCGCCAAAAACGCCTTTCTGAAATGCAGAAAGACTTCATCAATAATATGACGCATGAGTTCAAAACCCCGATTTCTACCATAAAAATATCTGCTGATGTCTTCCTGAATGACCCGAATGTAAAAACCGATACGCGCTTGCATCGCTATGCGAACATCATCAAGCAGCAAAATGAACGCTTGAATGGACAAGTGGAGAAAGTACTACAGATTGCCCGCATCGAGCGCGATAATTTTGAATTAAATTTAGAGCCAACCAATGTCCATGAAATGCTAGAAGATTGCTTGAAAGGCGTGCGACTGAAAGTAGAACAACTCGGTGGAACACTGGAAACAAGTCTGCTAGAAACCGCACCAATTATATTAGCGGATAAGCTGCATTTTAATAATATCTTGCATAATTTATTGGATAATGCCATCAAATATTGCAAAGAAGAACCCCATGTGCAGGTGAATATGAAGCGCAAAGGGAATAAGCTTTCGTTGCAAATAGCCGACCAAGGAATAGGTATAGCAAAGGAGCATCAGGATAAGATTTTTCAGAAATTTTATCGCGTTCCTACTGGCAATGTGCATAATGTGAAGGGCTTTGGCTTAGGGCTTTTTTATATCAAAAATATTTGTCGTGCTCACGCTTGGAAACTCGATTTGGAAAGTGAAAAAGAGGAAGGCACAACGGTGGAATTGCTTATTCCTTTGACGGTCCAAAAACAAAAATAGAGAAGATTTTGGGCAAAAAAATAAACACACCTAAAACAAAATAGATAATGAATAAAGCGCACTTACTTTATGTAGAAGATGATGAGAGTTTGAGCTTTGTAACCAAGGATAATTTGGAACTGCAAGGCTATAAGGTGACGCATTGCATGGATGGGCAAGAGGCACTAGATGTACTAAAAATAGAGCAATTTGACCTTTGCATTTTGGATGTGATGTTGCCACATGTAGATGGCTTCACGATAGCAGAAGAAGTTCGGAAACGAGACATCGAAACGCCTATTTTGTTTTTGACGGCCAAATCCTTGAAAGAAGATCGGATTCATGGATTGCGTATCGGGGGCGATGATTATATCACAAAGCCTTTTAGTATAGAAGAATTGATTTTGAAAATTGAAATCTTCCTGCGTCGCAGCAAAGTCCTACGTCCTGATATGAATGGCTTGATGGACTTAGGAAATTATCAATTTGATTATCCAAACTTAGCCTTGCGTATCAATGAGGAGGAGCGTCGCCTCACACAACGCGAAGCTGATCTGTTGAAGTTTTTCATAGAACACAAAGGAAAAGTCCTGAAACGCTCCGAAATACTAGAAAAAATATGGGGCGAAGATGATTATTTCCTTGGGCGTAGCCTCGATGTCTTCATTTCGCGCCTTCGCAAATACCTGAAAAAGGATGAGCAATTAAAAATTGAAAATATACATGGAGTGGGCTTTCGTTTGAAAGCTTAATCCAACTTGCCTAACTTGTGGCACAAAAGCATTTATGAACATTTTACTCTATGCCCCCGAGTACCGCCCGAACCTATCGAATATGATTCGCTCGGCAGAGTTTTTTGGTTTTCAGCATATCTATTTATTTGATAAAAATGGCTTGCTCAACCCACCACATAATAAGGTCAGTCGTGCCAATATGAACCACCTTGCGCGCGTATGGACAGCAGGAGCTATCGAGCATATGGACATCCGAAAAGTGGAGGATATTTACGAATTCTTAGAAGAATACAAAGGAAGGAAAATAGCCACGGAACTAAACACAGAAGCACAACATCTCCAAGATTTTAAATTCCAAGACGACGATCTTATCATTATGGGCAGCGAAAAAGAAGGCTTGCCAACTGATATTCTTTCGCTTTGCGACCATGCTATTTATTTACCAAATATCGGAAAGACTTCTTGCTTGAATGTCTCGGTGACGCTAGGGATTTTGCTCTATGCGGCACAGGGACAACGGTAGATAGTACTACTTCTCTTCAAGGGTTATTAATTTTTCGATGGCTCTAATAATAGATCGAGTAGGTGTGTCCCACCGTTCTCCAAGTATTTACTTTTTTTAAAAAGAGCAGAGTTGTTCAGAAATAAGAATTGTGTATATGAAAGTTAGCTTTTTGTGCTAGATAAAGCTCTTTTTCGAGGGCATAGCCATAGCTACGGGCGAGAAAAAAGCTGAAATATAGTGCGAAAAGATATTTTCATATGCCAACTTATTATTTTTGAACAACTCT
>CALGLY010000529.1 GCA_937959095.1 uncultured Saprospiraceae bacterium | reverse complement strand
CTTCTTTTTCCAGTTTTCTTCGTTACAAAATCGGGCTTCATAACTAGTTATGTTCCCAATTTTGTGCCTGCTTGTAGCAGACAAGCCTCGAATACTAAAAAAATAAGCTTAGTCAAAATACAAATAAACTTTTGTTACAGTATACTAGATGCGTAGGGTATTATTTGCGAAGTCCCTTACCATCAGATATTAATGAGAATTGCCTAAAAAGGAACGAATGACTTTAAACTTGAATAATTTCTAGCGTACTAGATAACAAGCGAGTTAGAAGTCACGCGCCCTCTTTTATAATCATATCACTAAAAATCAAAAGTTGCACGGAAGAAGATTCTTCTTGGCAAAATTGGTCGTCCAACGAAATATTCGCCACCACCAATTTGTGAATTCCCTTGTCGTGGAGAACCTTCGGTAATACCTGCCGAGTCCAATAAATTGAATACAGAAATACCTAAACGAAGACTTTGTGCATCGCCCAAATCAATGGTGTAGCCTGCTCCTGCACGAACGATATTGAAACCTTCCAGTTCTACGGTATTCGAGTCATTCGCAAATTTATTACCTAAAAAATTGCTCGATATATCAAAGTCGAAGCCGTTTCTATCGAAGGTTAAACCAACTAAGCCCATTATATTTGGTTGTCTTCTCAACTCGTTGCCTACTTGGTCAGGATTGCCTTCTACTTCTGTAAACTCATGATCTTGGAAGGTAAAATTACCATATAAATCGAAGCCACGCGCTAGGTTTAGATTGGCATTCGCTTCCAAACCAATCGTGCGCGTACTCTGTACGCTTACCTCTTCTCGAACGCCTCCGCTGGCATCATTCACGAAATCTACACTTCTTCTATCATTTAAGTTCACTAGAAATAGTGCGCCTGTTGCGGCAAATTTACCTGAATTATACTTCGCGCCGATTTCGCCCTGAATAATCGTTTCAGGTTCATAAGATTGCGGAACACCAGGCGAAGAAAAACGCACACCACGCAATTCAGGAAAGAAATAACCTCTCGATGCATTAGCATAAAGATTCATTGCGCTATTGAGTTTATATAAACCGGCTAATGCGACAGCAACACCCGAAGTAGAAACTATACCTTTTTGGAAGGTATTGCTACCAATACCTGTTTCACGGCTGATGATTCCTGTTGCACGCTCCCAACGTACCCCAACATCAAAGTTGAAATTGTCACCTTTGTATTCATCGGCTACATATACGGCAGTTTTTATGCTTTCATGGTAGCGATTTGAGGTCTGACGACCTGCGATGAAACCACCTGTAGAATAACTTGCAGGATTTCCGTCTGCATCTGTATAAGCGAGTGAAACGGTACGTGGAGAATTGCTAAAATCGCCTAGGAAATTCCAAATCCAATTGTTGTCCTCTGCCTTCGTATCCGACATAAATGTACCGATCGTGATGTTGTGACCATCTACTTCTTTCGTCAAGTTTAATTCTCCCACCACTTCTTCCATCGGACGCTGACGGTCTAGTACGCGATTCTCAAATAGCAAATCGCCTGAACTTAGTGTTTTGCCACTATCATCGTAGGTAAATACGGCATTGTCAGGCAGGTTTCTATCCGATAAATAATCGGCTTGTGCTTCTGGTGTATTGTGCGAACCATCACCATCTAGAAATAGATTGAACCAATGGTCATATTTAGCCGCTTTCACCTTAGAGCTTACGCGCCAATCATTGGCGAAGCTATGCTTCAAATTCATCATCACGAAGCCCCCTTGCGTCGTTACTCCATTACCGATAGGCGTTTCGAAGCGACCATTGGGCGTATCGAACGAGTAATCTTTTCCTTGTCCCGTCAGCATAGTATAAATAGTCTCTCCATCATTACCCGTTGGACGTTCAGGTGCATCGCCAGAATTGTCCAATGGATAGGGTAAATAGAACTGTACATTATCGTCAATCAATTGTCCTGAAAGCGTGAAGGAACTCTTACCATTATTGAATAACTTTTTAATATTACCTCTTATCTGATAGCCGCGTGTTGGAAGACCTGTTTCTAGTGGCCCATCATCATAGCGATAGAAGCCTGAAACCGCGTAGTACGTATTTTTTGCAAGCTCCCCGGATGTAAGGAAGTCCATTTTCGCACGTCCCCCTTCTGCGAGTTCTAGTTGTAGTTTATTCTTCTGTACTGGACCACCTGTCACACTTGTATAGTTGATGATACCTGCCACTGATCCTGCTCCAAAAAGCGTAGAAGCACCACCCCGTACAAATTCCAAACTATTGATACCTATATCGTTGCGAAAATAGACATCATGTGCCGAAGAGTTCAGCCCAAAGGTACTCAAGACAGGCATTCCATCTACTTGCAAAGGTGTAAATTGATACTGTCCACCCGATGGCATACCACGCACGAAGATATTACTCGCGATTTCACCACCACCACCTTCTGCGGTGATGCCTGGAATCGTTCTCAAAATATCCGCTTGCGAGTTGGAGGTGAGTTTTTGGAGTTGCGTTTCATTCAAATAGGTCATCGAAATTGGCGACTCTTTCTGCGAACGACTGCCGAATGTTCCCGTTACAATCACTTCATCCAATGCCAAATTATCATTTCCTAAGGTAATATTCTGTGTAGTTGCGCCAGATGCAGAAACAGCTAGTCGTTGTGTCGAATAACCAGTATAAGAAATGACCAATGTTTGTTCACCTGCTGGCACTTCAAGCCTATAATTGCCATCTAAATCAGATACAGTACCTGTGCCTGTGCCTTCTAAAAGGACATTTGCACCAATAAGTGGTTCGTTATCGCTATCGGTAATTGTACCTGAAACCGTGCCTTGTGCTAGTAAAGTAGCACTAGCTAGTAGGAGACAACAGCTTAGAAGGAGGAAATCCTTAAGTGAGTGTAGAAGTTTCATAATTAAGTTCTGTTTTATTGTATAATACAATCAATTATTCCAATCATACTGCAATATTAAGGGGATTATATGCTATGTAATAAATAGAAAACTGCAATAGACTGACACTATTCTATCATTTAATACTTATTATTGTATAATTTAATGTATTTATAGTGTGTAATGGGTTTTAATTTTGAATACCTAGTTTTTAATTTTGAATGTCCGAAAGCACGTTTCCAAGGAATTTAAATCTTCTAGTTCACATTTAAAATTCTACGGGGCTAGATTGAAAACAAGTCGTTATGAAACCAGAATATGAAATTATTAGTGAGCAGCCGGAGCGTTCCTTTACAGCAAAAATCGTAGAGCGAGCAAGTCGGCCGTTATTGAGTCAGGCATGGCATTACCATCCTGAAATTGAAATTTGTTTCACGCGTGCGAGTCGCGGAAAGCGATTTGTAGGCAATCAAATATCGGACTATGAAGAAGGAGATTTGGTGCTATTTGGTTCTAATTTACCACATGGCTTCACTACGGATATGCGCTGCGAACAAGTGGTGATACAAATGACGGGCGACTTTTTAGGGACTACCTTCTTGCAAAAACCAGAATTGCGTAGCATAAAAAAACTCTTCCAACGGGCGCAGCGTGGTCTCGCATTTGGAGAAAGTGTGCATCATGGAAGTAAGCGCATTATCCGTCGCATTATGAATAGCGAAGGCTTCTCGCAGATGATTCATTTATTTGAACTCCTAAATTTACTCGCCACTACCAAAGATGTCCATCCCATTTGCCAAGAAGAATACTCTTTGGATTTGGATGCTACGCACCTCAATCGGGTGAAGAAAGTGTATGATTATATCGTAGTAAATTACCAAAAAGAAGTAAGCGTGAAGGAAGTCGCCGCACAAATAAGCCTCACGGAGTCTGCCTTTTTTAAATTTATAAAAAAACATACCAAAAAGACCTTTACTGAAATCCTCAATGAATTTCGTATCAATCACGCTAGTAAACTACTCATGACTACGGATATGACTATAGGTGAGGTTTGCTATGAGTGTGGCTACAATAATATTTCTTATTTCAATCGGAAATTCAAAGAAATTCTGGGGAGTACGCCGAGTGAGTTTAAGCGACAACATTTGGATTGAACTCTATGCCGTTTTGTGCTTCGAGCATTGCATCTTCATTTTGAATAACACCATAGATTTTGGCCCGTCTACCGAAATAATCGTTTTATCACCTTATACTGCTGCCCAGTTTTCCATATTCTTATATGTCTTTAGAAAAATTTTGGTCAGCATCCCAGAGAGTAGTTTTGAGTAGTCTATATTGTGCATATTGATACGTGGTTATTTAGCTTTCAGATAACAAAGATATTTTATTTTCAGAGACCTTCACAAAGCGGGAACTAATCCCCGCTCACAAATGTAATAGTGGGAAATTCTCAACATGATATTCGCCCGCACACTACAACTCTATCGCAACTCTTACGGTGGTTTGTCCAAAGATATTTGGCTACTCTCCCTCGTCATGCTCATCAATCGGGCTGGCACCATGGTCGTTCCTTTTTTAAGTCTCTATCTCACTGCTAGTCTCGATTTCAGTCTTTCTCAAGTCGGTTGGGTGATGAGTGCGTTTGGTTTGGGTTCGGTAGCGGGTTCGTTTATTGGCGGTAAACTCACCGACCGAATCGGTTATTTTCAAGTACAGTTTTGGGCATTATTTTTGAGTGGTTTTCTATTCATCAGTTTGATATGGGTTAGCAGCTTTTGGATGGTGTGCCTTATGATTTTTATCACCACTACTGTTGCCGATGCCTTTCGTCCTGCCAATTTCACGGCGGTTGCCGCTTATAGCAATCCCGAAAACCGTACCCGTGCCATTGCCTTGGTACGTATGGCGATCAATTTAGGCTTTGCCATTGGTCCTGCTATTGGTGGACTTTTGGCAGTTACTTGGGGCTATCATTATTTGTTTATCATTGATGGAATTTCTTGTATCGGGGCAGCTATTTTGCTTCGTCTCATGCTATCGGAACGCGAGGCAAGCCGCGAAGAAGAAAAGGAAGCGGTCACCACAGAAATGCCAACGAGTGCCGCTACCGCCTCGCCCTATCGCGATAAGCGCTACATGTTTTTCATCGTGTTGGTGATATTGAATGCCATTGTATTTTTCCAGCTTATTTCTACCGAACCTATCTTTTTTAGGAATGCCTATGGCTTAGATGAAAGCCAAATCGGCTTACTCATGGCATTCAATGGACTCTTCATCGCTGCTACCGAAATGCCCTTGATTTATGTGCTAGAAAAGCGATTTTCTAAGCTCGCTATCGTCAATTTTGGCACATTTTTGATTGGCTTTTCCTTTTGGATCTTCACTTGGATGCCTCCTGGTTTGGGCACGGCTTTCTTTTCGGTACTATGTATCACGGTCGGCGAAATGCTTTCGTTGCCGTTCATTTCTTCCTTAGCGATGGATCGTACAACGGAACAAAATAGAGGACAGTATATGGCTGTATTCACGATGGCATATTCATTGAGTCATATTGTTTCACCCAATTTAGGAATGCAATTGACGGATGGGTTTGGCTTTACTTTTATGTGGAATGTCGTCACTGCCATTAGTATAGTTGCCTGTGTTGGGTTTTACTTTTTTGGAAAAGGAAGTGAATTAAAAATTAAAAATGGATAAAGCTATCCGTAACTATTTATTTGCATAACCTTATATAGAGCTTCTTGATGACACTCTAATGATATTTTCACTTTCCTAAGACTGTGCCTTTTCTTTTGCATTTCCTACTTTTGCGTTCCTAAAAATAAAACGTTCTTCGGCTTCGTCACGGGATTGGTCGGAGAACCAAATAAAACTATATGAGTACCCAACTGCGTATTGCATTTCAAAAGTCAGGAAGACTAAGTGAACAGTCGCACGAATTGCTACGAGAATGTGGCATAAAATATCGAATTGGTAAGCGTACCTTAATGACAAAAGCGACTAATTTCCCATTAGAAATTTTGTTGCTTCGGAGTGCTGATATTCCACAATATGTAGGAGATGGTACGATAGATGTTGGTATTTTAGGCGAAAATGTAGCAATCGAAAAGGAATGTGATACTGATATCGTAAAGCGATTGGGCTTTGGAAAGTGTCGTTTATCTATTGCCATTCCTAAAAATGAGGAGTACAAGGATGTAAGTTATTTTGAGGGCAAAACCATCGCTACTTCCTACCGTCCCATTCTGGAACGTTTCTTGGGGAATAAAGTCAAAAACGTACAGATCAAAGATATTAGTGGTTCGGTGGAAATCGCGCCAGGCATTGGCTTAGCAGATGGTATTTTCGACATCGTGAGTACAGGCGGCACACTACGCAGCAATGGCTTGAAAGAAGTAGAAGTCGTGATGCAATCGGAAGCCGTGGTGATTGCCAATAAAAACTTGAGTGAAGAACAAAATCGCTTACTCGAAGAACTCCTGTTTCGCATCGATACCGTCTTCAACGGTAGAAAGAAGACCTATG
>CALGLY010000528.1 GCA_937959095.1 uncultured Saprospiraceae bacterium | reverse complement strand
ACACATTTATTCTCTCCTATAGAAAAATACTTAAACTCAAATAGCTTCTTATATCCTTTACTACACTGTAACAAAAGTTTATTTGTATTTTGACTAAGCTTATTTTTTTAGTATTCGAGGCACAAAATTGGGAACATAACTAGTTATGAAGCCCGATTTTGTAACAAAGAAAACTGGAAAAAGAAGCAGTCATAAATGCAAAGAAATTTCTGTTACAGTGTACTTAGTTCAATTGAGATTAAACTAAGGCTAATGTTACTAAATCAATACAAAGGTAATATTTTATTTAAAATAGCTTTACTATCATAAGGATTAGTTACTACAAAAATACCTCAATTTCTCTTCTGCACGCTCGTAACCTAATTGCTTACTCTTCGTCAAATCCATACATGCTTCCGTATTGTCATAGACTAAAAATCGTGCTAATCCTCTATTATAGTAAGCTTCTGCAAAGTTTTGGTCTTGAAAAATAGCTCTAGTATAATCGTTAATTGCCTTATTATAGTTGCCGAAAAGGAAATGTAGATTTCCTCTATTTTTATAGAGCAATCCATTTCGTGGCTGTTCTTCTATTACCTTATCGAGGTCGGCAAGTGCGCCATTGAAATCGCCGAGCATTTTACGCGTCAAACCTCTATTTAGATAAGCTTCTAAATAGTATTCACCACGCATATCAATCACTTTATTGTAGTCTTCCAGTGCACCCTCCTTATCACCAAGTGATTTTTTTACCAATGCACGATCAAAGTAAGCTTTCGTTAAGTCTGCTTGTTGCTCTATCGCCTTATCTAAGAAGCGTTTTGCTTGTTCAAGTTGTCCTTGCGCGCGCTTCACGAGACTTAGATTGTACCAAGCGATAGCAAAGTCAGGTTCAAAACCTACGGATTTAGAAAGTGCTGCCTCTGCTTCCACATATTTTTTTTGCTTGTATAGTACTACGCCTTTTAAATCGTAGGCAATTGCGGACTCAGAATAGAGACTTATAAGAGAATATAGAAGGCTCAATGCATCTTCCAAGCGATTTTCTTCTATCTCAATGAGAATCTCATTGAGAAGTTCTAGTTCCATATTATCATTACTTTCCTCCGCTGCTGCTAAGTCAAGTGCTTCATAATAGTATAAGTTACGCTTAGCAAAATCCAGTTCACCTAGCGCGTTTTCAGGCTGATAAGCAAGTACACGTAACGGACTATTGGGACCATTGTAACCATATAAGTCCGCAGCGTATGGATTAAGGCGGTTGGCCAGTACAACATCTTGCGCTGCTTCTGTCTCCATACCAAGTAAGTGTTTGAAATTGGCACGTTGCAATAGTGCGTGTGGCGACTGTGGATTGCTTTCCACAGCACTTTGTAGTGCAAAGAAAGTTTCTTCTATATTACCTAGCCGATAATGTATATCTGCTTGACGCAAAAAACGCTCATTATCTCGGCCCATGCTTTCAGTTGTATAGCTTCTTCCTGTCCAAGGTGTACCAACTTGAATTTGTGCAGCTAACGTAAAAACCATGCTCAAACATATCAAACTCATCTTTAGTACTTTCATCATTATCACTTTTATCTGTGAGAAAATTTTGGAAATCAATATTCTTTACCTCCTCAACGTTAGTAAGCTCAATTAAGTTCGTTTTACAATCTAAATAAATAGTAAAGCTATTATTTTATTTAGGTTTAAAATCTTTTTTAATATTTTTATTATAATTTAGTGAACCAAAACAATTAAGTAGTGTTTAAACTACAAAAGATAGTAAAACTATTATTTTTTAAAGCTTAAAACTTTTTCGTTATGAATGCTACACATTTTGCAAGCGAGTTTGATACACTTTCTCAATATTTGAGAGCTTTTGCTTATAAATTGACAGGGGATGCAAGTTCTGCAGATGATTTATATCAAGATACTGCTTTCTTAGCATTCAAAAATCGAGAGAAGTTTCGTGCGGAAACAAATTTAAAAGCATGGTTGAGTACAATTATGAAGAATGCCTTTATCAATAGCTTCCGCAAACGCAAGCGCAGAGGAGAAGTGATGGATAACAGTCCAGAAAATTTCCGTCTCAATTCTGGAAGAAACAGTATCGAAAACGATGGCGAAAAGTTGGTTTATTATCAGGATTTATTTGCCCTTGTAGAGATGCTAAATGACAAGTTGAAGCAACCTTTTTTGATGGCATACCAAGGCTATAAATATGATGAAATTAGTCAACAGTTGGATTTGCCTGTCGGAACAATAAAAAGCAGAGTATTTGCAGCTCGTAAGTTTCTGAAGGCTCAAATTGAGCAACGTTATACGGTATCTATCAACGCATAAATCCATAATCTATGAACAATCTAGTAATAAATATAAAAGTACATGAGAGCTTATACCTAAAAGATCCTCAAACTACAGATTTGGGCAAGCGTATTATAGAGCATAGCGTACTGATGATAGATAAAATAGGTTTAGAGTGTTTCACCTTCGGAAAATTATCTAAAGTCATTAATGCTGCCGAGCCTTCTATATATCGTTATTTTGAGAATAAGCATCAGTTATTTGTATACCTGCTCAATTGGTATTGGGAATGGATGGCGGCGCGTATTGAACTAAATACGATGAATATCACTAGTGCAGCAGCCCGCTTGAAGATTGTATTGAATGTAATAGCGGATGCGGCAAAGAAAAACTCTTCTATTGAATTTGTGGATGAAGAAGCCCTTCATCGCATAGTAGTGACAGAGGGGGCAAAAGGCTACCACCACAAGATGGTAGATGCAGATAATAAGGAAGGTTTTTTCCTTGCTTGTAAGCGACTATGCGAAAAAATAGCAGATCTACTCATAGAGGTAAATCCAAATTTTCCGTATCCACGCTCCCTAGCAAGTAGCTTGCTAGAAACAGCAAACAGTAACTTGTATTTCGCAAAGCATTTGCCTCGACTTACAGATGTAAAAAACGAAGGTAATATGCTCACGCAGCGGGTAAAAGACTTATTAGAGTATTTCTGTTTTGGTATTTTGTATGCCTATGATTTTGGGAAAGACGAGCAACTAAATCATCAACTAATCGCTACAAAAAAAGTAAGTTATGCGAACGCTCATTCTTCTGATAATGCTATGGAACATACCCTTTAATTTACAAGCACAATCGAGCAATAGATAAAACTAGTGTTTTTTTAATAGTAGACAGCAGTAAATAGAAGCGTACTTGCATGAGGAGGCAGCGCATAATAGTTGCCTCCTTACTTTAAACAAAGTAAACTATGAATATCGTCATTCAAAATCAAGCTAATTTATCCAATAAATACGTTCGATTCACGAAGTGGAAGTTGCGTAATTTATCAGCAAAATTCAAGCATCTTCTTTATGCAGAAGTTTTCCTTCGCACCGAAGGGAATACGCCAAAAGTTTATCAGGCACATTTGCGTTTAGGTATCGCTGGAGATGATATTATCATCAAAAATAAATCTGCGCATTTAGGCGAATTGTTCCGCGAAACGTATAAAGATGCACATCGTTATTTAGCAAAAACAAAAACACTTACCAATTTATGAAAAAGTCCATCGTTCAAGTTATTCTTATAGAAGCTGACCAAGAGCAAGTAATGTTGAAACTTCCTTTTTTGGATGTACCCGTGGAGATGAGCCGTAGCTTTTTCCAAGAGCGATTAAAAAATGGATATTACAATATTTTGAATAAATCGCAGCGTTTTGATAAAAAAATTGCAACTTACTATAATTGATTATGAAATACTACAGTCGAAAACTTATTCGCCCAAGCGATTTGAATGCTAACAATACACTCTTTGGTGGTAGCTTACTTAAATGGATAGACGAAGAAGCAGGCATCTATGCAATGAGTAAGCTCGATAGTCAAAAAGTAGTGACGAAATACATCTCCGAAATTGATTTTGTGAGTTCTGCCAAGCAGGGAGACATTATTGAGATTGGAATAGATTTTTTGGATTTGGGACGTACCTCTATCACATTCCGTTGCGAAGTACGAAATTTGGTTTCTAAGAAGACACTTATCCGCATCGAACGTATTGTATTTGTGAAAGTAGACGAAAAAGAACACCCAACACCGCACTTTAAGACGCGGCAACAACTTATAGATACTGCAACGATTAAAATATGAAAGCAACACGTCGCTTTTTCCGACTGCTCGAACTAGACCGCAAAGACATAGGCTACATCTATATTTATGCCCTCTTTGCAGGACTCATTACACTTTCGCTACCACTAGGTACACAAGCCATTATTAGCTTGCTAGTAGGAGGTCAAACTTCTTCTTCGCTTTATCTATTAGTAGCAGTCATTACTATTGCAACAGCATTTAATGGCATTCTGAAAGTGATGCAACTGACCGTGACAGAGACCTTACAACGGCGTATTTTTACTCGCTCGGCCTTTGAGTTTGCTTGGCGTATTCCGCGCTTACGCTTGGAGGCATTGTCGGACATCTATCCACCTGAACTTATCAATCGCTTCTTCGACACCTTGACGATTCAGAAAGGGATTCCGAAGATTTTAATTGATTTCTCTTCTGCCGTTTTGCAGATTATATTTGGATTGATTCTGTTATCCTTGTATCATCCTTTCTTTGTGTTTTTTAGTGCGTTATTGCTGCTCATTTTAGCCCTTATTTTTTGGATAACTGGCCCACAAGGACTCAAAACAAGCCTCAAAGAAAGTAAATATAAATATCAAGTCGCACATTGGCTGGAAGAGCTAGGACGTGCTATGAATATATTCAAGTTATCAGGGAGTTGTAATTTACCTATGCAACGCACCAATGATTTGACGAATAACTATTTGGGAGCAAGAAAATCTCATTTTCGCATTTTATTGATGCAATACGGGAGCATTGTATTGTTTAAAACCGTTGTCACAGGAGCTTTATTATTATTAGGAAGTTTGCTCGTTATCCAAAATCAAATCAGTATAGGGCAATTTGTAGCTGCTGAAATCGTAGTGATCTTGATTTTAGGCTCTGCCGAAAAGCTCATCCTCACCATGGAAACGATTTATGATGTATTGACAGGTTTGGAGAAGATTGGTTACCTCACCGATTTGCCATTAGAAAGAGGAGAAGGAGTAAGCTTCGAAGAAATATGTGAGACAGGTGATGGTATCGGTATCGAAATAGATGGCTTGAGCTTCCAGTATGCAGATGCTCAAAAGCCAACGCTCAACAATATTGAGCTAAATATAAAAAAAGGAGAACGCATTTGCATAGCAGGTTACAATGGTTCGGGCAAATCTACTTTAGCGCAGTTAGTAGCAGGACTTTATACTCAATTTGATGGGATGATAACCTATAATGGTGTACCACTCAGAAGTCTAAATATCGAAAGCTTGCGCGAACACGTTGGGAGTCTTGGCACACAAGATGAATTATTCAATGCCTCGATACTCGAGAATATCACGCTGGGAGAAGATATCGGATTGAAACAAGTTATTGAAATAGCACGCAATATTGATTTGCACCATTATATCAATCATTTGCCCCATGGCTATAATGCAGAACTACTAGCTGGTGGCGTGAATGTTCCGCGTAGTGTACGTGCGAAAATCATTTTAGCACGCGCTATTATTGCCAATCCGAGCTTATTAGTTATCGATCATTTTATTCCTCGTATCGAGCAGCAAGAGAAGCGACATATCATTGATTTTTTGACAAATAAGTCAAAGAAATGGACACTATTTGCTGTTTCTAGCAATCCTGAATTAGCTCGAAAATGTGATCGTATCATCTTGTTAAAAGATGGAGAAATTGTAGTTGAAGGACATTTCAATGACTTGCAGAAAAATCCTTATGTGCAAGATGTATTCAAATTAACAGATAATGAGGCTGTGACGGCAGCCATGTAGCAGTGTTTTTTAGTACAACGGGAGCGTGTGCAAAAATGCAACACGCTCCCTTTTTTTCAAAAAAAAAGAATGCTTAATATATCTACTAACTCTATACCAAACAAAGAGCAGATTGAGCAAAAATTCTCTGCCTTCCAAGTGACGCAGTTGTCACGCGCTAATCGCATGCTGACGATTTGGATTAGTGCTACTTTATTTATTTGTTTCTTAATATTACTGATGCCTTGGACACAGAATATACAGATGAAAGGCAAAGTAACGACCCTCTTGCCCGAACAACGACCACAAACGGTCAATTCGGCAATCGCAGGACGAATCGAAAAGTGGTATGTGCGCGAAGGCGACCTGGTAGAAGCAGGCGATACGATCGTTTTTCTATCGGAAGTAAAGTCAGAATACTTTGATCCGCAATTAGTAGAACGTACTGCCAATCAAGTAGATGCAAAAGAGACAAGCATTCAAAACTACGAACAGAAAGCTGCCGCTTTAAATAGTCAAATTGATGCGATGCGTCAGGAATTCACCTTGAAAAAAGAACAACTAGAACAAAAAATTCGCCAATCTGAATTGAAGCAACAAAGCAATGTGGCAAACGTGGAACAAGCAAAAGCGGATTACGAAGTGGCGGACTATCAGCTTCGCCGAACGGATACGCTTTTCCAACAGGGCATTAAATCCTTGAGCGATTTGGAAGGGAAACGATTGAAAGTACAGGAAACGCGTGCTAAACTGGTATCAGCAGAAAACAAACTGCAAGAAAGTGAGAATCAAATCCACATTGCTAAGCTGCAATTCAAAGCCATTGATAATGAATATGCGAATAAAATTGCGAAGGTTTCTTCTGACAGATTCAGTACCCTTTCTGCACGCTACGACGCTGAAGGTAGCTTAAATAAGCTCCGCAATCAGCATGAAAATTATAGCCGCCGCAACAGCATGTATTACGTGACTGCACCACAAGCAGGTTACATCACCAAAGCGGTGAAAGAAGGAGTAGGAGAAATCCTAAAAGAAGGGGAAAAGGTAATGACCATCGTACCTAAAGTATATGATTTGGCGGTGGAATTGTACGTGCGTCCAATGGATTTACCACTCATGAAGTCAGGGCAAGAAGTACGTTTTATTTTTGATGGTTGGCCAGCCTTCATTTTTTCGGGTTGGCCCGATGTCTCTTTCGGGACGTACAGTGGCAACATTGTAGCCATTGATAATATTCCGAATGAAAAATCAAATTATCGCATTCTAGTAGGTGCAGATAATTCAGAGAAGCCATGGCCCGAATTATTAAGAGTCGGTTCAGGAGCGGAGGGTATTGCGCTACTCAATACGGTGCCTGCTTGGTACGAGCTTTGGCGGCAACTCAACGGGTTTCCCGCAGATTTTTATGAAGAAACTGCTGAAGAAAAGAAAGACGCTAAATTTAAGCCACCCGTAAAAGCAGTAATGAAATAATGAGAGTATTCAGCATCCTATTCTTTTTCATAATTACTAGTTCGCTATTCGGGCAAAACGCGGCAGATACGAGCCGCGTTTTTCCTTTAGATAGCTTTCTGCTGTGGGTACGTGCCTATCATCCTGTAATGCAGCAGGTCGCGCTTTTAGATGCTAACACCGCAGCAGAGCAAATGAAAGCAAAAGGCGGCTTTGACCCTAAATTGTATGGTGATTATGAACATAAATCTTTCACCGAAAAAAATTATTTCCGAATTGGGGAAGCAGGTTTGAAAGTCCCCACTTGGTTTGGGGCAGATGTAAAACTAGCCTATACTTGGTCAAATGGAATTTTCCTGAATCCTGAAAATAACCTACCAGCAGCAGGACAAGCGGTAGCAGGGGTAGAAATGCCCCTGTTGCGTGGTTTACTGTTTGATGCTCGACGCGCACAAGTGCAAAAAGCACGACTTATACGGGATGTCAATATTGCTGAAGCAAGGCGCATCACGAATGACTTGCTTTTGAGTGCCATCGAACACTATTGGGATTGGACTTATAGCTACCGAGTAGTGCAGGTCTATGAAAATTCGCTTGATTTAGCGCGTACACGCTTTGGCATTGTGCGGCAAAGTTTTCTGCAAGGCGATAAACCTGCTATTGATACCCTCGAATCACTCATACAATTCGAAAATCGGGAACTTTTACTCAACCAAGCCCTAGTCGAGTATGAAAATGCTCGTTTGGAACTTTCTAATTTTTTATGGTATGATGATTTAGTACCACTCGAATTGGATAAATC
>CALGLY010000527.1 GCA_937959095.1 uncultured Saprospiraceae bacterium | reverse complement strand
TCGCAAAAACATGGAGTTTATTCGTCAGCGGCTCGTGGAAGTAGAGGAAAAAGATCAGCTTCGGAACTGGCAACCACCTATTACGGGCGAAATCATTATGGAAACCTTTGGCATTGCTCCTTCTCGCGAGGTTGGTACGATTAAAAATACCATCCGCGAAGCTATTTTAGAAGGCGATATTCCGAATGAATATGATGCGGCTTTCGCGCTGATGCTAGAGAAGGGGAAGGAGATTGGTTTGTTGGTGGTGGAGATTTAATGGAGAGAAATAGTTTTTTAATGATAAAATCAACACTCAATACCCTTCAAAAATACCAATCTCTAAAGCTCCAAGAAGTAATAGACTATAGAGTTGATGTAGTATGAGAATCAATTAGTTGCGTGTTTTTTAGTAAAATTCCAAAGCCCTGCACAAACTCCCACAATATCATTGTAAAGATGGTAGTCCCTTATTCTCAATTTATGTTTGAGAATGTGAAATTTTTTCATACCCCCAATACTATGTTCGACTCTAACTCTAGTACTTGAAATTGCTTTATTTTCTTGTTTTTGCTGTTCCGTTAACTCAGTGTTTTTTTTCTTTTTATGGGGGATACTTATTGTCTTGTATTCATAGTTTTTTTCAAAGCCAATATAGCCTAAATCTATCTCTACTTCATGGTTCTTAAACCAGCCTTTATGAGGTTCGAATTCTGCTTTCAATATGGAAAAATCATGTGCCTTTCCTATATACGATTCACTAACATATCGAATCACTCTATCAGGAGTACTAATCACCACTGTTTTTATCGTATGGCATTTTTTTTTCCACTATACATTTCTTTCTGTCTTTCCTGATTCTGAGGACGTTGTACTGCTTGTTCTGTTCCATCTATAAGCAATTTAGGGTGGTTTTTGAAGTACCCTTCAAACTCCTCTACATCTTCAAATTCTCGCTTCGGATATACCCCTAAATTATGTAAAGTTGCTTGTAATATGCGAAGACCAAATCTACGATTGCGACTAACTGTTGAACCATCGATTTCAAAGACAAATCCTAACACATCTTGCGTCATCCCTGTCTTTAAACAAAACAGCACAAAAAACAACAAATCTGCCTCTGTTTTAAAGCGAGCTTCTTCACTACTTTCACTTTGTCGTTCGAATAAGCTTTTTCCATATATCGAATAGTAACTTTTACCATATTCAGTCGATAGAATTTCAAACTGTTCTTGACTCAATCCTGTGGTTGCTTTCCACTGGCGGTCATTCCGTAATTTTCGATAATCTGATTCCATTCCTGTTTTACGAAAAATTATTACCTTTGATTCTCAATGACTTAACTAACATCAACTCTTATGAAAAATTTAGTCATTATGCTATTACGTACCATTCCACAAATCTGGAAGGAAGTACCCTCACGGAAACAGAAACGCAATTACTATTAGATGAAGGTTTAACGCCAAAAGGGAAACCACTTACGCATATCTAAAAAGAAAAGAGGTCTACGCATTCACTGCGTAAACCTCTCTTTATATATTGCTAAATTCTTTTATTGTTATGCGCGTCCACTTCTATCCGTAACGAGATTGCTTGCTTGTTGCGTTCCAAATAGTATCACATCTTGCACATTTACATGCGGTGGGCGCGTAGCTAAGAAAAAGATCGTTTCTGCTACATCACTTGCTTTTAGTGGCTGAAAGTCTTCATAAATCTTAGCGCGTTCTGCATCGCCATCGAAGCGAGTAAGTGCAAATTCTGTTTCTTCCACATGACCAGGCGATACTTGACTCACCCGAATATTGTGCTTATGCAAATCGAGGCGCATAGATTTTGTCAAAGCATCTACGGCATATTTCGTAGCGCAATAAACATTACCATTCGGATAAACTTCATGTCCTGCACTAGAGCAAACATTGATAATTTGCCCGCTTTCTCGTTTCACCATATACGGACTCACGGCGCGAGTCATATAAAGTAAGCCTTTGATATTGGTATCAATCATTACTTCCCAGTCTTCAATGTCCCCTTCATGGATCGGTGCGTAGCCTTTTGCCAAACCTGCATTATTGATAAGCAAGTCTATATTTTGCCAAGTCTCATCAAGCGAACCCACCATATCTTTCACGGCGTTCAAGTCGCGCACATCGAAGGTGCGAGTGAGTACATCCGTGCCGTAGCTTTCTTTATAATGTGCTTGCAGTTCCTCTAGACGTTCTCCTCTGCGTCCTGTCAATACGAGGCGATAACCCGCTTCTGCGAATAGGTCTGCCGTAGCGCGTCCAATGCCCGATGTAGCTCCTGTGATGACTACTACTTTATCCACTCTTGGCTGCACAGGGATTTCCTCCTCGGTTAGGGTAGTCAGATTTTGCTGCGCTAGCATGAGCATGTTTTGGTTTTTCAAAACCAAATCTTCTAGTCGCTTAATATCTGACTGCAATATTGCAACTTCTTCCACTTCTGGAAGCACATTAGTTACTGGAATTTCTACCTCTTCAGGAGCTTCCACTTCTAGTACTATTTCTTCCTCTAGGAAAGCTTCCTCTTCAGCTGCTAATGGTGCTTCATCTAATACTTCTTCTTCTACGATTATATTTCCGCCTTCAAAAGCATCATCGCGGATAATACCTTCTGGAGGCGTATTGAATTCGAGTGGTGCGCCTAAGAATGCTGCATCATTTTGAGGTGTTTTCACCTCCGAATTGATAATACTTGCTTGTTCGTAAGCAGTTTTTGCATTTTCCATATCCTCCAATCCATGATATAAGACGGCTAAGTCATAATGTGCATATGGATGTTGCGGATCTAAGGCAATTGTTTTTTTGTAATGGGCTAGTGCAATATCAGGCTTATCGAAATATTCGTCTTGTAGCACTGCATACTGGTAGTGTGCATCTGCATTATCAGCATTTCTAGCAATCGCTTTTTCAAACATTGCTCCTGCTGCTACTTCTTGTCCTTCAAACGAATTAGACAATAAATTTGCTAAGCGATAAGGTGCTTCTACATGCTCTGGATTAAGAGCTAAAACCTGTTCAAAA
>CALGLY010000526.1 GCA_937959095.1 uncultured Saprospiraceae bacterium | reverse complement strand
GCTCCGTATCTGAAGCGATGCAACTTGGTTCGGAAGAATAAGTTGGTTGTGAAGGTGGCACGATACGATAAGTCGTTCGCTCTCGCTGTTCGCAGCCATCCGCATTAATATAAGTACGTATCGATACGCTATCTAAATAAGCAATATCACAAGATTCTACCTCTATAGGAATGATCTCTAAGGCTTGATAAAGAACAGGTTCTACTACTATACTATCACAACCATATTGATTAGCATAACGATAAACAAGATCCCCTATACTATCTTGATGACAAGTCGTGGTTGCAGATATAAAAGTCGTATCTGTTTCGCCTACATAGGTATATGTGGTAATTTCTAAGCTATCACAGCCAAAACGATTTACATGAAAAATCGTATCAGGATGCTCCGTATCTGAAGCGATGCAACTTGGTTCGGAAGAATAAGTTGGTTGTGAAGGTGGCACGATACGATAAGTCGTTCGTTCTCGCTGTTCGCAGCCATCCACATTAATATAAGTACGTGTCGATATGCTATCTAAATAAGCAATATCACAAGATTCTTCCGTAACAGAGATTACTTCTAATGCCTCGTAAATTACAGATTCTACAACTATGCTATCGCAACCATATTGATTGTCGTAACGATACGCTACTTCACCCACACTATCTTGATTGCAACTTATATGAGCAGCTAAAAAAGTAGTATCCGTTTCGCCTACATAGGTGTAATTGTAAATGATGATGCTGTCACAGCCGTATTGATTTTCAAAAACATCAGTTTCCATAGGTTCTTGTTCAGGATCACAGCTTTCACGTTCCAATATGCGTGTTTCCGATGCCCCATAGACAGTTGCAATAGTGAGAATAACACTATCACAGCCTTCTTGATTCTGAATTGGTATTACCTCTGTACCCGCTTCGGAAGCAATACAACTTATCCTCGTGAGTGCTTCTTCTTGTGGTGCTTGGTATATAAAATTGGTAATACGCAAACTATCACAGCCATTGACCGAAGATAGTGTATCTATTATCCTTCCACTCATTGCATCATCACAAACAATTTCATTTACTACAATAGTTTCAACAGGCGGATAGGCGACCAAGGGTGATAAGATAACACTATCACAACCTTGATAACTAGGTAGAATAAGCGTGTCAAAAGGAGCAGGATTCTGAGTACAGGTATATATCGTCTCTCCAAAATTTGCCAAAATCGGCTGATAATTCCAGTTTGTTATGATGATACTATCACAACCAAAACGATTTGGTAAATAACTTGTATCAGGTTCTAAATTAGGGAGACAAGTAATAGCCGTCAAACGGGTAGGTGCATCAGTATCGTAAGGGAAATAAGTGGTAATTACAACACTATCACATCGCCCTCCTGTGCTATATCCTTGCTCCTCTATACGACCATCTTCACAAGTAAGCACTGTGGGATAGCTAATTGGAACGGTCTCAAATACATAATTAGTCACTACTATACTATCACAGCCATTGACATTGGTATATTCCAAACGCTCTGTATCGCGTACATCCTCTGGAAAACACACGAAAATAGTTTGTTCCGTTTCTATCGAAATACCAGGTAATATTGGTGTAATGATCACACTATCACAGCCGTTTATATTCTGCAAAGTTTCTATTGTCTGTGTTACTTCGCTGATATTACAATTATAGATAGGTGTTAAAATCGTTGAGTCAATAGTAGCAAGAATATTAGGCACATAAACCAAAACACTATCACAACCTTCGGCAGTTTGTAAGGTTTCGCGGCGTTCCTGCGCATTTGGGTCGCAGGTGTCTTCTTGTAGTATCATTTCTGCTATATTACGCAGTGTAGTAGTGATATTTACAATACTATCACATCCTGAACTACTTGTGAAAGTCTCCATATTTGTACCAACTTCCATAGGGTCACAGCTTTCGCGGGTGATGTTGGTGGTGATGCTTTCTAGAATAGTCAGACTAAGAGTGACCAAGCTATCACACCCCTCTGTAGTTTGGAATAATTCGCAGTATGTACCATCTGTCATTAGCGTTTGACTACCTAATGTGTAGCTTTCCCCTTCACAGATTTGCCATGCAAAATCACTGGATATGGATGGACGAACTTGTACATTGAGCGTCGTAATACTATCGCAACCTGCTATAGAACTGCCTTGAAAAACAATCATGGTATCTTGAAAGACAGCAATGCCTTCCACCATTTCGCCTGCACATACACTGGTTGTACTGATATTGTTATAAAGCGGCTCGACTGAAATTTGTGTGGTCAAAAGACTATCGCAACCTGCGCTGTTCATCAATGTTTCCGTTAGGGTTTCATCTTGCACATAAGTCAAGCCCTGATAAGTATCACCTTCACAAAGATTGACAAAAAGCATACTATCACTAGGTACTGCTACAATCAAGTTCAAGGTAATTGTGCTATCACAGCCGTTTGTAGTTTGTAGCGTAGCGGTATAAGTACCACTTTCGGTATAGCTTTCTTCGTCGAGTCGGTAACTTTCACCTGTGCAGATGGTCTGGGTGAGACTGCTTTCTACATTAGTACAGTCCACTATTAGCATACCCGCACAAGCACAGTCCTCCCCTATCACATCATTTTCTGTTTCTGGATTACCATCATCACAAGTTGCACCTATTTGGGGTACATTCGGGATACGTCCAAAAA
>CALGLY010000525.1 GCA_937959095.1 uncultured Saprospiraceae bacterium | reverse complement strand
TAAAAAATTATAAAAGGGATACTACTGGTGCGGATTCATAATCTGTGCCAGTAGCTCTCTTTTTATTGAATTGTTATAAAAAAAATCAAAAAACATTCCTTTCCAATGTCACATCTTCCTAATTCAACTCATTTAGTAGTGAATTAAGTTTTCGTTTAGAAACGAAGATTTATCTCAAGGTCTTCACCAAATAGATAATTATCAATTTTAAATTTTCCATTTGGCGAAGCCATTATTATCCAATACCTGATTTAAATGAACAAGGGTCAACTTTCACTATCTATTTTATGCACCTTACTAAGTGTTTCTTTTGCTTTTTCTCAAGGATTTAATTGGGAAATAAATCAAGGACGAAGCCCTTTCATACCTGATGGAGATGCACCAACTATTCCAATAATCATAGGTATGGTACACGGAGGATCAGGCGGTTTTCAGTATGCTAGCATACCAGGCGAAGTAGACCCAGGATGGATGCCTGCCCCTACAGACATTGCGGGAAACTTAAATTTCAGCGAACCTTCTGCGGTGAGTGGTTTTATGACAGAACTAGACTTCACCTACTTCCAAACAACCGTAACGATTACCAACTCCAATGAACCTTTCAACCTCACATACAATACTGTAGATGATGGCGTGATTGCCTATGTCTTCAATGCTCAATATCCCGATGGTATTCAAGACCCAAATGGTGGCGTTCGATTATATTTCACTCCTTTTACAAGCGATCTTAGTCCGCTACTAGTAGAGGGAGAAAATAGAATTGTTTTAGTACAATTTGATGATTCTTGGACAGATAATTATCTCAATGTTAGCGTTGAACAAGGCGGTGAATTTCAATGTCCTGACTACCAAATTGCAGACTTAGGAACAAATGCGTCTTGTCCTGAAAGTACTGATGCGACCTATCTTCTAGAGGTAAGTTGTCCGAGTTGCGATGCTGCCGATTTTCTTTATTCTTTAGATGATGGCGAAAGCTTTCAGGCAGATCCTTTCTTTGAAGGACTTGCTCCAGGCTCGTATCTAGTAGTAGTTAGAAATACCGCCTTTCCAGACTGTGACGTTAGAGGAGGGATGATTTTGGATTTCGAAGAAGATACCCAAGTTCCACAAGTATTTGCAAGATTAGAAGACGGCACAGAAATCCTATTTGCCGATGCGATACAAGAACGATATGAATGTAGCAATGAACCACCACAAGATATATTCGTAGTCGATAATTGCGACCCCAATCCGATACTAGAACCCTCCGTGAATATTTCGCCAAATGAAGATGGTTCGGAAACAGTTACTTTAGAATACATCGTCACGGATGCAAGTGGCAATACAAATACAGAGGTCTATGCCTATATAGCTAGTGAGGAAGACACCCAAGCACCGCAGATATTTGGCCGATTAGCAGATGGTACAGCAGTCCTATTCTCCGAAGTGATAGAGGAAGGCTACAATTGTGGCAATCAGCCACCACAAAATATATTTGTAGTCGATAATTGTGATACCAATCCAACGTTTAGCCCTAGTGTTACCTTTCGTCCGAATGATGATGGCACACAAACGATTATCTTAAATTATTTAATTTCGGATGCCAGTGGCAATGAAAACAGAGAAACATATACCTACATTTCTAGCGAAGACTTCGAAGCGCCACAAGTAATTGCAATACTAGCCGATGGTTCAGAAGCTTTATTAGCAGATATCATTCAAGAGAGTTATGCTTGCGGAGAACAGCCATTCGAGGAGGTATATGTGTTAGATAATTGCGATGAAAATCCCATGTTAGAACCTTCTGTAACTAGTTCGCCAAATGTAGATGGTACTGAAACGGTTACCTTAGAATACATCGTGACAGATGCTCGTGGTAATACGAATACCGAAGTTTATACTTATTTCAATACTAATGATACTGAAGCACCACAAATAATAGCGATACTAGCCGATGGCTCGGAGGCTTTGTT
Organism: uncultured Saprospiraceae bacterium; assembly: GCA_937959095.1. Classification (GTDB taxonomy): domain Bacteria; phylum Bacteroidota; class Bacteroidia; order Chitinophagales; family Saprospiraceae; genus JAAUTG01. Next base: position 4,466 of record CALGLY010000525.1, on the reverse strand, counting down.
AGCAGACATTCTACAAGAGAGTTATAGCTGTGGCGAAGAACCCTTCGAGGATCTACGTATAGTAGATAACTGTGATGAAAATCCTGTATTAGAGCCTTCTGTAAGTATTTCACCTAATGCAGATGGTACAGAAACGATTACGCTCGATTATACCGTTCGAGATGCAAATGGAAATGAAAACCAAGAAGTCTATACCTATATAAGTAGTGGCGAAGATATCGAAGCACCACAAATAATAGCCATACTAGCCAACGGTTCAGAAGCCGTGTTAGCAGATATTATACAAGAAAGTTATAGCTGCGATGAGCAGCCTTTCCAAGATATACGTATAACGGATAATTGCGACGACAATCCTGAGTTGGAACCTGCTGTAAGTATCACTCTTAATGCAGATGGCTCGGAAACAGTTACCTTAGATTATCTAGTTCGAGATGCCAATGGCAATGAACGACGCGATATTTATACCTATCTAAATCTTCCAGATAGCGAGCCTCCTAATCTAATTTGTCCAGAAGGCGAACTACGTATCCAATTGGAAGAAGATGAGGTTTTCGTGCCAACCTTAGAAAATTTAGGTGTATCAGCAACGGATAACTGTGGAGCAGTAACCTTCTCTGATATTTTTCCTAATCAAGTAACCCAAGCAGGAGTTATATTTATCAATATCACGGCTACCGATGCGACCGGAAACAATACGACTTGCTCCTTCCCTGTGAGGATAGAAGGCGATGAATTGCCTTGTGAAATTGAAATCACTAGGATTGATCTTACATCAGGAATATGCCCTGATGAGACAGGAAATGCACAAATAATTGCAACAGGTGCGGAGGTATTGGAATATTCCCTTACTGGCGAAGAAGATTATACCACTAATAATCAATTCCCTGAACTTCCATCGGGGACATATACTGTTTTTGTAAGAGATGCAGGTAATTTCGATTGTGTCGTCACTAGAGATTTTACAATAATAGAACCTATAGACAATGAATTTCCAGAACTGATGTGTCCACAAGATGCACCAACGGTGACTTTGGATGAAAATGGGGTATTTATACCAACGGTGGAAAATTTAGGCTTATCAGCAACGGATAATTGTGGAGAGGTCTTTTTCTCTGAATTTTTGCCCGCAGAAGTCACCGAAACAGGTCTAATATTCATAACTATTACTGTAATAGATGGTTCTAGCAATCCTGTGACTTGCGCCTTCCCTGTAAATGTAACAGAAGGACTCGATGATGATGATAATGGAGACAATAGATATAATATTAGTGGAAATAGAACTTTTTCCATGTCTCTAAATCCAAATCCTGTTCAGACTCAAACCACTATTCAAGTCGAATTAGAAAAAAGAAGTGATATCGCAGTCATCTTGCGTAGCTTGGATGGTAATGTAGTACGAATTATAGAACATAGCAGCGTCAAAGCTGGAGAAAACAATTTTGAATTGGATTTAAGTTCCTTTTCATCAGGTGTCTATTTTGTATCCATTAGAACAGCAGATGCCTACAAAACGACTCGTGTAGTCGTTTCTAGGGAATAGGTAGTAAATAACCTATTCCTCCTAACTAGAAATTCTTGAATTAGTTTTTTGAGAGAGGTGTGCCTTTTTTCATACTAGGCGCATCTTTTTTTAAGAAGCAAAAATTGAATATAAGAACATGAAAATCTATGGACTGAAAAGGTCCTCAACAAATGGAACAGGCGAATTTTGAACAAAAAATTAAGGCAATTTAAGTCGTCATTCAAATTAATACTAATTCAATGAAAAGGAGTAAACTCTTACTATCTGCACTGTGTTTTTGGCTAAGCACCTCTATGATTTTTGCTCAAGCCATTAGTTGGGAAATAAATCAAGGCAATGGGCCTTTCATCCCAGATCCCGCCTCGGGTGCGCCACCTATTCCTGTTATTATAGGAATGGTGCATGGTGGCGAAGGAGGATTTGAATATGCAAATACACCAGGCATCTTCACACCAGGTTGGCAGAGTGCGCCTTTAGATGCAGATGGAAATTTAGATTTCATACAACCATCTGCTTTAAGTGGCTTCATGACTCAATTAGACTTTACCTATTTTCAAGCTTTTGTAGATATAAATGATCCAAGCAAGCCCTTTATACTACGCTATAATGCGATAGATGATGGGGTAATTGCTTATGTCTTTAATGAAGCGCACCCGACAGGCATCGAAGACCCCAACGGCGGTGTTCGCTTATATCTTGCGCCAAAAGAAACCGACCTTAGTCCCTTATTGACTGCGGGTAGAAACAGAATTGTGCTAGTGCAATTCGATAATGCTTGGACAGAAAATTATTTGAATGTTAGTGTTATTCGAGAAGAAGATGAAACAGACGAATGTCCGACTTACGATATTGTAGAATCAGGCACAAATGCTTCTTGCCCTGAACGTTCCGATGCCGTATTTTTTGTGCAAGCAAGTTGCGATGCGTGCGATAATACAGACTTTACTTACTCTATAGATGGCGGAGAAAATTTCCAAGAAGGAAGTTTTTTCAATTTAGCAAGTGGCGATTATACGGTCGTAATTAGAAATGCTGCTTTCCCTGACTGCGATCAAGACTTCGCTATCTTTTTAGATGCAGAAGCAGATATCGAACCACCAACGATTATAGAATGTCCAGAAATAGTGAATGTTCCTTTCAATCCAGATGGGCAAGGATTTATTAATGTAGATGATTTAGTAGACCTAGTGGATGCTGAAGATAATTGCAGCGAATCCGTAACTATTAATGTGAGTGATGCTGTAATTGATCTTTCGGTAGAGCAAATAACAATCACCGTAAGCGATGAAGCAGGCAATACCAGCCAATGTGAAGTAATGGTAATCGTAGAGCAGCCTTGCAATCTCTTCATTACAGGTATTGATGCTACCCTCGGTGATTGTCCAAGTCTTTCTGAAAGCGTGATTGTATCTACCAACAATCCAGGGACAATACTTGAATACTCTATTGATAATGGTGCAAGCTATCAGCGATCCAATGTATTTGAAAATATCGCGCCAGGCTTTTATCGAATTTTTGTGCGCGAAGTCGAAAATCCTGCTTGCATCACGGGGGCTTCTGTTACCATTCAAGATGGAGAAGACACGATAAGCCCCGACATTATTCTATTGGAAGATGGTGGTCGAGAGCGAGTATTACAAAATAATGAAACTTTCAATATAGAATGCTCTGTAGAGGATAGTGGCATCACTTGGAGAGTAAGAGATAATTGTGATGAAGATATAGTACTGAATGAGAATATAGTGACAGAAGGAAATGTCCTAGAGTATCAACTTACGGCTACCGATAATAGTGGCAATACTACGAGTAGATCCATTACTTTTATCATAGAAGACACTGAATTTCCTACCTTGATTTGCCCTGATGATTTACCGACGGTTAGCTTAGATGAAAATGGGGTTTTCATACCTACTTTTGAAAGTTTAGGCGTAGCTGCAACCGATAATTGCGGAGCCGTTTTCTTTTCTGATTTTTCACCTATGGAAGTGACCGAAACAGGTGTGGTATTTATAGGTATATCAGTGACCGATGGTGCTGGAAATCCTGTAAGTTGCTCGTTTCCTATCAATGTGACAGAAGGCCTAGGTGGCGATGACGAGGACTATAATATCAATGCTCCCAATACGAATAATTCCTTCATGGCAGTCTATCCGAATCCTGTTCAAGATCGAGCAGCAATACAATTCGATTTAGAAAAAACAAGCGATGTAGCGATTGAAATACGAAATATAAATGGCAAATTAATACAGCTATTAAACTATGAGAACAAGGATGCAGGACAAAGTCAATTGGAACTTGATTTTAGTGTCTTAGCAACAGGAATTTACTTCGTATCCATTAAAACAGAACGTGTATATGAAACGACTAAGATTGTAGTGACAAACTAGAAATATCTTTTAGTGTTTTTTTTGAAAGACGGCTTAGTGTTAAAGATAACGGGCGATTTTTATTCGCCTGTTATCTTGCTTTGTCCTAAAAAAACATATTCATTTTTTTGGAATTTAGACCACCGTTTCAATGGTGAAGACTCTAAGAATCGCTTTTCCATCGTTAAAATGGTGGACTGAAAAAACATATTTTATAACAAGCTGTTTGAGGTTCGTTTTCTCGATAGGAAAACCTAAACAGTCTTTAATACAGAATCAAGCAGATTGCAATCATTGTAATCTTTACAGCCTTTGGCTTAGGTTAGATATTTGGACATAACTTTTTTATAGATAAAAAAGTGCAACTACCTGATAATGAATAATAAAATCATTATCAATTATCCATTTATTTCAAAGCCATATAACCTCCATTTCTAGCAGTTTTAGATCAGTTTAGTTAAGCTATTTTATAGTAGTCAAAAACGATAGCTGACCAAACCAAAAACTGCATTCCAAAACCATACTTCGAGGGATTTTTTTTCCGAAAAGGGCTTGCGACTTTTCGTCGGCGAAGCCGT
>CALGLY010000524.1 GCA_937959095.1 uncultured Saprospiraceae bacterium | reverse complement strand
AATGCCTTTGGTGGAAATCATTGTAGGCGAAAAAACATCGAATAAAGCCATCGCAGCAGCCGTAGATTATACGGTAGCGATTCGGAAAGTGCCGATTGTAGTGAATGATAGTCGCGGTTTTTTCACGTCGCGTTGCTTTGGGACTTTTGTAAATGAAGGCATGTTCCTACTAGAAGAAGGCGTACCAGCAGCGATGATTGAAAATATCGCAAAGGCGCAAGGAATGCCCGTTGGGCCACTAGCGGTACATGATGAAGTGACTTTGACCTTGAGTAAACACGTTATCGAAAGCAATCCAGATGCTAGTAAAAGTCTGGAAGTGATGCGATCTTATACCTTGGTGAAAGATATGATTGCTCGCGGACGAACAAGTAAAAAAGATGGCGCGGGTTTCTATGATTATCCAGCAGGAGGTAAGAAAAAACTGTGGTCAGAATTAGCGACTATCTTCGATTCGAAGCTAGAAACACTCGATAAAACGACCATTAAGCAACGTATTATGCACCGCCAAGCACTCGAAAGCTATCGTTGCTTGGATGAGGGCGTTTTGCGTTCCTCTACGGATGGCGATTTAGGTTCCGTGCTTGGTTGGGGCTTCCCGATTTATACGGGCGGCGCGATTTCCTATATTGATTATGTGGGCATTCAGCAGTTTGTAGCGGATTGCGATGATTTTCGCGAACGCTTCGGCGGTGATCGTTGGGCAGTACCCGCGAGTTTGCGGACTTTGGCGAAAGCTGGGAAGTCGGTGCATGATTTTGGGAAGTAAAGAAGAGCTTGGAAAGCCGAAGTCTTGAGACTTCGGCTTTTGTTGTATATATTTACTTGTGAAAATACTGATGGACAACAAAAAATGTATGATTTCGGAATTTAGATAGAACCAATTTATAGATAAAGATGTATTGGAGACATGAGACAACAAAAGCATGTTAGATTTGATTGGGCAATCAAACGCTTATTAAGACAAAAGGCGAATTTCAATATTTTAGAAGGTTTTTTGAGTGAGTTACTCAAAAACGATATTCATATTTTGGAAATCATTGATACAGAAAGTAATCAAGAAACAGAGCGAGATAAGTTTAATCGTGTTGATATTTTAGTCAAAAATAATAAGGACGAACTTATCATCATTGAAATTCAAAACTCTTATGCAATTGACTATTTCTTGAGGATTCTATTTGGTATTTCTAAAGCAATTACAGAACATATTCAAGTCGGAGATCAATGGACGGCTGTAAAAAAAGTAATTTCAATCAATATCGTTTACTTCGATTTAGGTAGAGGAGAAGATTATATCTATAAGGGAGAAACTACGTTTTTTGGAATGCATCAAAAGGACGAACTGCAGTTATCGAATGCTCAAAAGAAGTTATTTAAGAAAGAAACTATAAAAGATTTATATCCTGAAATATATTTGATTAAGGTGAATAACTTTGATGACACCGCAAAAGACACCCTTGATGAATGGATATACTTTTTAAAGAATAGTGAGATTAAGAAAGATTTTACAGCAAAAGGCTTGAAAGAGGCAGAGGAAGTGTTGAAAATAGCCAATATGGAAGATGAAGAACGCCGAGCCTATCAACGATTTGGAGAGGTTCTTTCAGATAGAGCAAGCCAAGCCTTGAGTATTGAAATAGAGATTGAAATGGCTGTAGAAAAAGCACTAAAAAATGAAAAATCAGAGAAAGAAAAACTAAAAAAAGAGGCAGAGGAATCACAAAAAAGAGGAATTCTTGCCATGATTAAAAATACAGATTTATCTAATGAAGCAATAGCAAAGGCTCTAAATGTTAATATAGAAAAAGTAAAGGCTATTCGAAGGAAAAAGGAATAAGACACTTCCTACCTTACCACCACCACATCCTGCCCGACATATTCAAAACTTCCATTTACCAATTCCAATTTTACAAGACAGACATAAACGCCTACTTGGGATATGCCGCCATCCCAAAATACAGGTGCCCCACCCTCATTAATTACATCAGACTGAAAGACAAGCCCGCCCCAACGATTGAAAATTTGAAAGGAGGCATTTTTGATAAGTCCATATTTAGGATAAACCGTAAAGCGATCATTGATACCATCATCATTCGGAGAAAAAGCAGTTGAGATATAGATATTTTTAGCAATATCTAATACACAATTAGCATCTGGTTGAGCTTCGATGACTTCAATCGAATCGCGCAGCACACAGCCTAAATTATCCGTGATGATGACACCATAATTACCCGCCAATAAGCCTGATAAAACCGTCTCCGATTCATTTTCCATTCCCCAATCAATACCAAAAGGCGCAACGCCGCCCGAAATATCAAGCACGATTCTTCCATCATTTGCATTGGCACAAGAAGGTGGAAAACTCTGATAAGCTAAATCAAATTCTAAATTATCTACCACGACTTCACCTTGAATAGTACCCACACAATATTCATCATTGAAGCCAATGAATTGATACGTTCCTGCTTGATCGAGACTTAAAGGGAAAGGGTTCTCTGTAATATTTTCGAGCAAAATGGGGTCTGCTTCATCTATAGAAAAATGAAACGACCATGGAGCTTGTCCAGGGAAATTAATCAATAGTTCTTGTGGATTTCGTCCTTTGCACCAATCAAAATCCCCTTCTATAGTGAGTGCTGGAATATCCTGAATTTGTACCTCGATAGTCGCAGAATCTGTAGCACCACAGAAATCGCTCACGGTGACTTGATAGGTTTGCGGCATAAGGAGTTCATCAGTAATCGTCTCGGTAGTATCTCCTGTACTCCATGAATAAGTGAGCGGAGGAATTCCCGTTTCTACTATCGGGCCAAAAGTAAATTCTTGACCAACACAAACAAATGTCTCCTCAAAGCGCAAGCCAATATCTTCTTTTGAATCTTCGATGAAGAGAACAGCGGTATCTCGTGTGATACAATCACAATTAATGGATTCAATAATAATTTCAATAAATTCTCTTCCTTCATCAAGCGTATCGGGAATAACAACAATGGGCAATACTTCATTAAAGCTATTTTCCGAAATCAATACACTATCTGTAATGAATTCGTAGTCTTCCCCCATAGTAGCTGTCCCCTGAATGGTATAATTGAGGATAATTTCAGTTCCTCTTCCAGTCAATCTATTCCTTCTAAAAATAAATTCGCCTTCCAAGCAATCTTCATAGACCGTTTGGTCATCTCGCCCTCTCACTCTAGCATCTACACTTGCAATACCACTCGATTCAAAGCTTTTGCCTTCTAAAAAAACCGCAGAGTCGAGCGCATCATCACTGACATCTGCTACCACTAAGCGTAGATGATAGGTTTCGCAAGGAATCACTTCTACTATTGCTTGCAATCTTTTCGTAAAACCATCAAATTCTATGGTAGAAATGCTTTCAGGATTGTACTCTATTTCGCAGGCTATAGCATCTTGTTCTATAAGGTTATTGATAAAAAATCCTGTATTTCTAAGATGATTTATATTGTTAATGGAAACGATTTCTTCGCTATCAGGAATTTTAGCAATATTAATCGAATTATCAAAGCCATTTCCTTCTATACCTGGGCCACTAATGAAAAAACCAAAGGCATCATTGAACTCACTTCCTACATACTCACAATATTCCTCGGAAGCAAATACATAACGAAAGCTTATAATTCGTTGAGTCGGTGTAAAATCAAATTCTATCCCAACAGCATCGAATATGGCAGGTGTGCGGACAGCTTGTCGAAGATAAGGCGCGTCGGCACGACCATATAATAAACCAGTCGTATTAGTACTAGAATTTTGTTTTCCTATATTTTCAAGATTGCCTGTAGAAAAAACGATACCTTCTTCCATAAAAATAGCATCCGTTCCATTGGAGAATGCCCCAATTGCCGTCAAATCACTAATAGGTTTAATATTAAATACTTCGATGCAATCATCTTGTTTGAGAAAATCTTCAAGAATGAGTTCTTCAAGATTTTCGGCAGGGTCAAGTTGAATTGGCGTTTGCCCAAACAAAGCTTCAACAGAGAACAGCAAGAAAGACAGCAACAGCAGTTTATTCTTCATATCTAGGTGACTATCAGGAATGAGGTAAGTAATATAAGTTTATAAGATGACATTCTCAAAAAGAAAATGAATAGAATAAGGTAAGGAACGGAAGAGTAATTAATTTTTCATTCCTAAGTGCTTCGATAGCTAGAAAAAATTATACAATTTTTATTTTAAAGGTGCGTAATCTCGCACCTTTAAAAGAAGTTCTTTCTTGTTGTTTAATTTCCATCAAATGGCGAGATTTAAAACAAACCATTTGATCTACTTTAGAAGAATAGTTATATTCAAGAAACGAATGCTATTGATTCCCTATCTTTAGCCAATAAATACGTAGGAATGTCGAGCAAGAAAATAGAAGTGCAAGGTTTACAAATTCGGGTGGAACCAATTTATGAATCTGATTATATTTCACTTACAGATATTGCAAAGCAAGGGGAACGTCAAGAACCAAATTATGTAATTGCTTCTTGGCTTAAAAATCGAAATACACTCGAATATCTAGGCACTTGGGAACAACTTTATAACCCTAATTTTAAACCCGAGCAAATGATTGGGTTTAAAGAAAAATACCTGAGCAACAGAAATGCTATTACCCCCAAACGATGG
>CALGLY010000523.1 GCA_937959095.1 uncultured Saprospiraceae bacterium | reverse complement strand
GGCATCCTAACATCGGGTGGAACATTAGGAAATTTGACCGCTTTATTGACTGCCAGAAGTGTGAAAGCAAAAGAAGCTGTTTGGACGACAGGCGATAACCGACAATTGACGTTGATGGTCTCCGAAGAGGCGCATTATTGTGTGGATCGAGCAGTGCGAATAATGGGCTGGGGGAGTGGTGGCATCATAAAAGTCCCTACCGATGAACAGTTCCGAATGCGGACGGATAGCTTGGAAGCACTTTATCAAAAAGCAACCGAAGAAGGCAAAGAAGTAATAGCTGTAGTGGGAAGTGCTTGTTCTACTTCTACAGGTTCTTTCGACGATTTGAATGCTATTGCAGATTTTTGCGAAGCAAAAAATATATGGTTTCATATAGATGGCGCACATGGTGCAGCTACGGTCTTTTCTGAAAAATATAAAAACATTGTAAGCGGCATCGAACGAGCGGACTCGGTGGTGATGGATTTTCATAAAATGCTCCTCGTACCTGCCTTAGTGACGGGTGTTTTCTACAAAAATAGTCGCGAAAGCTACCAGACCTTTGCACAGAAGGCGCACTATCTTTGGAGCAATGATGAAGAACTGGAATGGCAACATATCGGAAAACGTAGCTTTGAATGCACCAAACTAATGATGGGCGTACAGGTGTATGCACTTCTACAAGAACATGGTACGGAACTATGGGATGAATTCGTGACAAAATGTTATGATTTGGGAAAGGAATTTGCAGGTTTATTGCGCTACAAATCTAATTTTGAACTCGCACACACACCTGATTGCAATATTGTGTGCTTTCGCTATGCACCAAGTGATTTTGAAGGAAATTTGAACCGTTTAAATCAACATATTCGAGCGGAATTACTAGAGGATGGGGAGTTCTATTTTGTGCAAACCCAACTGCGTGACGAGACTTATCTCCGTACTACTTTGATTAATCCATTTACGACTATCGAGGATTTAAAATCGCTTCTGGAGCGGATTGAAGTTGTGGGTAAGCAGATATCTGAACACTGAGAAACTGTTTGAGTTTAAGTATTTTTCTATAGGAGAGAATATTTTTTGCCTGCTTTGGCTTTTAAAACCGCGTATAGCCTTCGCTAAATAAGGCGTTTAAAAGGGAATACAGGCGGAAAATTGTCCTCATATAAGAAATTAATTAGATTCAAATAGCTTCTGAGGTAACTTACAAGTATAAAATGTACTCGGTGTTAAAATTACAATGGGCTAACGAATCGAAATTCATTAGCCCATTTTCTATCCTAAAATCACTATTAGGCAATTCGCAAAAATAAGGTAGCCCATTTTAGACTAGTTATTTTTTTGAGTTGTCTTATTATAATATGCTATGATTTTAATACTAAAGGAGTAGGAGCAACAGCTTTCACGCCGTCTGCCGCTTCGTCAGCGTATTTCTTGAAATTACTAATGAATAGTAACGCCAAGTCATTTGCCATTTTATCATATTCCTCCTCATTGCGCCAAGTATCTCTTGGATTCAATATCGAATTTGGCACATCTGGACAAGTTCTAGGAATGGACAAACCAAACACAGGATGCGTATGATAATCCACTTTATTCAATTCTCCCTTCAGTGCTGCTTTTATCATGGCACGTGTAAACGCTAATTCCATACGAGAACCTTCGCCATAGCGACCACCTGTCCAGCCTGTATTCACTAGCCATACATTAATAGAACCGTCGCCTTTTCGATTGCCTTCTTTTAACTTTTTACCTAGCAAATCTGCATATTTAGCAGGGTGCAAGGGTAGAAATGGTGCACCGAAGCAAGCCGAAAAGGTTGCTTTTGGCTCTGTGATACCTACCTCTGTACCTGCTATCTTTGCCGTATAACCACTCATAAAGTGGTACATTGCTTGCTCTGGTGTAAGCTTTGAGATAGGAGGCAGTACACCAAAAGCATCACAGGTTAGGAAGAAGATATTGTCAGGCAAATCACCTCTTGAGTTATACATGATATTATCAATATGATAAATCGGATAACTCACGCGTGTGTTTTGCGTAATGCTGGAATCTTTATAATCAGGCGTATAGCCATCTTCTTCGAAACCGATATTTTCTAATAATGCACCAAATTTGATAGCACTATAGATTTGTGGCTCTTTAGAAGCAGATAAATCAATGGTTTTAGCGTAGCAACCACCTTCAAAATTGAAGACGCTTTCCTTCGACCAACCGTGTTCATCATCTCCAATCAGGCGACGCTCTGGATCATTCGATAGGGTTGTTTTTCCTGTACCTGAAAGTCCGAAAAACAAAGCTGTATCGCCTTCTGCGCCTACATTCGCAGAACAGTGCATTGGTAATACATTCCTTTCTACAGGTAATAAATAATTCAAGGCAGAGAAAATCCCCTTCTTGATTTCACCTGTATAAGCTGTACCACCGATGATGATTTTCTTCTCCGTGAAGTTTAAGATGGCAAAGTTATGCTGGCGTGTGCCGTTTATCTTCGCATCTGCCATTACACCTGGAAAAGAGTAAACTTCCCATTCTGCCGTGAAGTTGTTCAATTGCTTTTCCGTTGGACGAAGAAACATATTGTAAGCAAACATATTTTGCCAAGGAAACTCCGTATGCACGCGGATATTTAGCTGATAGCTTGGATTCGCACAAGCATAAGCATCTCGTACATATATTTCGTCTAGCGTATGAGAGTAATCTGCAATTTTATCAAATAGTTCTTGATAATTTTGCTGCGAAATAGGAATATTAATATCACCCCAATCTACAGTGTCTTTAGTGATATCGTCCTTTACTACAAAACGATCTTTAGGAGATCGGCCTGTGAACTCACCTGTATTCACCACTAATGCACCTGTATTACTCAACTTACCGCCCCCTTGGACGAGTGTCTTTTCTACTAATGCAGCAGGTTCAAGGTTAACCTTCCAATTGTTTTTATTAAATGTACCCATGTAAAATGGTTGATGGTTAGGATAAAATATTTGACGCGGCAAAAATAGGCTTTCAGATAAGATTTTTCTGTGCTTCGGGTGATTATTCTATAAATTGTACAACTTAAAGTGGAAGAAATTCAAAAAAAATGGATGTAGCCTGTAAGAAACTCAAATTTGCTTAGTCTAAAGAGAGTAATCAGTATAAAAAAGGAGATTTAGAACTTTGGATTTTTAGTTTTTTCCTGTTCTCTTAGCTACCCAAAGGAAATATAGCAAATCTAAATATTCAGAAATCTAAACGTCTAAATTCCATATAAAACATTCAAATAAGAAGACTTTTCAATGATGCAGTGCACCATTATTGAGATAGACTTTTCTTTGTCTAAAAGCAAACAATTATGAATCTGTTAGAGCAAGTCCTTAAAAACGATAAGAAAGTATTTTTCCTAACGATAATTGCACACTTTATTTCATTTCCAATAATTATTACAGCCCTTGTAAATATGTTTAAAGGAGAAGTAATGCTAGAACAATCCAGATTCGCGCATATTGGCTTATGGATAATGCTCGCTGCTACGATGACGATATTCCTTTATATTTATTCGACAGTTATTACTCGTTCTTTTGATGGTAAGTTGCCTGATAAGGCATACATAAGAAAACGGCTACAAGCTAAAATCAAGGGACACTCTATCTTACTTATTGGGGGAATTCTTCTGATGATTGGTTTGCTATGCTATTATACTTACCTTTTGAGTCCCTGTAGTAAAACGCTACAATTTGTGGCACTATCATGTACTTCAATAGGTATGCTTTTTGGAATATTAAAAATTCAGAGAATACAGAAAACGCAACTAGAAAAAGAGTGGAAGCCTTTATTGCGACAATTGGAAATGGAAATATGAATGTATTGAAGCAAGAAGAAGAATTTAGCACCATCATTAATGCACACAAGGATAAGTTGTATCGCATTTGCTATGGCTATTGTTCCAATCAGGCGGATGTGCAGGATGTTTATCAGGAAGTATTGATAAAAATATGGAAGTACTTGCCGAGTTTTAAAGGCAATTCCAAAATTACAACTTGGCTTTATCGGATAGCGGTGAATACCTGTCTCACCTTTGTAGCGAGTCAAAAAAAGCGACAAGAACACTTCGCGCCGCTCCAAGAACATCTTGCACACGTGGATAGTACAGGTAATGCAACAGAACAGAAGCAGAGCGAGCAGTTGCAACATTTGCGCTGGTGCATCGGGCAACTCCCAAGTATGGATAGGAGTTTGATACTATTGAGTTTGGAAGGCCTATCCTACGATGAAATCAGTGAAGTAACAGGTCTGACGAGTAGTAATATTGGAGTGCGACTACATCGAGCAAAAGACAAGTTAAAAAAGATGATTCTTTAACAAATTGATAGCTAAAAAACGAAAAAAATGATGCAAGATGAAATTTGAAGAATTGCAAAATCAATGGTCGAAAATGAAGCCGGACGAATCTGTTCAGCAATTTCATACACCATTACAAAATAATAATATAATGAATACGATAACTCAATTAGAAGCAAAAGCGACTAAATCACGTCGTCAGATGGAGTGGGCAATAATCCCTATTATTCCGATGTCTTTTCTCTTTATTTATCTATTTACTTCCGAAAGTTGGGTGGCTAGTACAGGACTGCTCATTGTAGTAGCAGGAATTGTAATGATTGTCTTTATGAGTAGAAAAACAGTGATAAAGCTAGAAGGACAAGATCAAAATTCGATTCAATTTCTGAAAACTGCCCGAAAGAAATTAGCGAATCGTATGAAGTTGGTACGCATCATTTCACCTATTTATATGCTGTTATTATTAGTAGGAATTTTTATGTATTTATCGTTTATTTTGAGAAATGTTTCCCCTACAATTTGGTGGAGCGCACAT
>CALGLY010000522.1 GCA_937959095.1 uncultured Saprospiraceae bacterium | reverse complement strand
CCTGCCCGTTCGCGGAGCAGGCGGGTATGGTTCAATAAGAAATGGAAATTCTCCCTTAAAGCCAAAGAAGCGCACTATCTTAGCGTCCTAATAAAAGTGTTCTCTGATAAATTCCGTCCCGAAGCCGAAGAAAAAACAAGCACAACACTACTAACCGAACGTTTTTGTGCTTGCTTTTTCTTCGTCGACGGAATTCTTCAAAGAACGAATAAAAAAAATAATGGCAGACAAACGGCTTTTTCTTCTCGATGGACATGCTTTGGTATATCGCGCGCACTTTGCATTCATTACGCGCCCACTCATCAATTCCAAAGGACTAAATACTTCTGCAATTACAGGCTTTGTACGCTCCCTTTGGGACTTGATGCGAGCACAACAGCCTACACATATCGCGGTGGTATTCGACACGAAAGCACCTACCTTTCGGCACGAAATGTTCACGGAATATAAGGCAAATCGGGAAGCGCAGCCCGAAGATATTACTACTGCCTTTCCTTACATCATTGATATAGTGAAGGCGTTTAATATTCCAATTATCACTAAGGATGGCTACGAAGCAGATGATGTCATCGGGACACTCGCGAAGCAAGCCGAAAAGGAAGACTTCAAAGTCTATATGGTCACGCCAGATAAGGATTATGCCCAATTGGTGTCTAATAATATTTTCATGTACAAGCCGGCGCGCATGGGCAATGGGGTTGAAATATTAGGCGAAAAAGAAATCCTCGAAAAGTGGGAAATCGCTCGTGTGGAGCAAGTGATTGATATTCTAGGTCTGCAAGGTGATTCGGTAGATAATATCCCAGGCATACCAGGTATAGGAAAGAAAACAGCCGTGAAACTCTTAGCGGAATTTGACTCTGTAGAAGGCTTGATAGCCAATAGTGATAAACTGAAAGGCAAGCGAAAAGAGAAGGTAGAAGCCTTCGCAGAACAGGGGATTCTCTCCAAAAAACTCGCTACTATTGACATCAATGTTCCTGATATTCAATTTGATGCAAAAGCGGTGCATTTAGACCCTTTTAATAAAGAACGACTAAGAGAACTCTTCGAGGAATTGGAATTTCGCACTTTAGCGAAGAGTATTCTAGGCAGCGAAGGAGGCTTGCCACAGGCAAAAAAAGCAGCGAGTCCAAAGAAAAAAGGAAGCAGCAGCCCAAGCATGCAAGGCACTTTATTCGACATGGGAGTGGATGAAATAGATACCATAGCAATAGTCCCGAATAATATTGAAAACACCGAACATAATTATCAACTAGCAGATACGCCTGAAAAACGGAAAGATTTAATAGTACTGCTAAGTAAGCAGAAAAGCATTTGTTTTGATAGCGAAACCACAGGTATAGATGCTAATGTTGCGGAATTGGTAGGACTTGCTTTTTCTTTTAAAACAAAGGAAGCCTATTACGTTCCTATTCCTGAAAATCAGAAAGAAGCTCGCGCGATAGTAGCTGAATTCAAAGCTGTTTTAGAAGATGAGCAGATTGAAAAAGTAGGGCAAAACCTGAAATATGACATCATCATTCTAAAATGGTATGGGGTGGAAGTGCAAGGCGCGCTCTTTGATACTATGCTGGCGCACTACCTGATAGAACCAGAACTGCGACATAATCTCAATTATATGTCCGAAACCTATCTGAAATATCAGCCTGTTTCTATTGAGTCATTGATAGGTAAAAAAGGGAAGAAGCAGGGCAGTATGCGCGATGTGGAAATAGAAAAAGTAAAAGAATATGCAGGGGAAGATACGGATTTGACGCTACAACTGAAAGAACATTTTGAGCCACAAATGCAGGAAGGCGATTTAAAAACGCTTTTCTATAATATGGAAGTGCCGCTAGTGCCTGTACTAGCAGCGATGGAATATGAAGGCGTAAATCTAGATGCTGAATTCTTGGGAGAATATTCTAAGGAGCTTACCGAATTGATACTAGCAAAAGAAACGAGCATCTATGAACAGGCTGGTGCGCCTTTCAATATCAATTCTCCAAAGCAAGTCGGCGAATTGCTATTCGATAGGTTAAAAGTGCCCTATCGTTGGCGCAAAACCAAGTCGGGGCAATATTCTACCAATGAGGAGAAAATGACAGAGTTAGCAAAGAATCATCCTATCATTTCGGATATCCTAAGCTATCGCGGACTTAGCAAACTGAAATCGACCTATGTAGATGCTTTACCAAAATTGATAAATCCAAAATCGGGGCGCATTCATAGCTCTTTCAATCAAGCTCTTGTAGCTACAGGTCGCTTGAGTTCCAATAATCCCAACTTACAGAATATACCTATCCGTACCGCAGAAGGCAGAAAGATTCGGGAAGCTTTTATTCCACGCGATGAAAATCATACCTTATTCGCAGCCGATTATTCGCAAATCGAGCTGCGTTTAGTTGCAGAGTTGAGCAAGGATGAAGCCATGCTAGAAGCCTTCCATACCAATCAAGATATTCACCGCGCTACAGCCGCACGAGTGTACGATGTAGCCTACGACGAAGTCACGGACGACCAACGCCGCGCAGCCAAAACCATCAACTTTGCCATTCTTTATGGCGCAGGTGCAACGAATATCTCGAAACAACTCGACATAAAGAGAGTAGAAGCTAGTGAGTTGATTGCTCAATACTTCGAACAGTATAGCGGATTGAGTAGCTATATGGATAGCATGAAAGAGTTAGCAAGAACACAAGGATATGTAAGCACATTCTTAGGCAGAAAACGCTATTTACGTGACATCAACAGCCGTAATGGCATATTGCGTAGCCATGCAGAGCGAAATGCTATGAATACTCCCATACAAGGAACTGCTGCCGATATGATTAAGCTTGCCATGATCAACGTACACCGTGTATTTGAAGAGCGAAATATCGCCTCCAAAATGATTCTGCAAGTGCATGACGAACTCGTTTTCGATGTCGTCAACAGCGAATTAGAGGAAGTAAAAACCATCGTAGAAGAACAAATGAGAACGGCCTTGCCAGCTCTGAATGTACCGATACTAGTAGGTATGGGAACAGGTCAGAACTGGCTAGAAGCACATTAATTTCTATTTGTACTAGCTATGATTGTTTTGCCCTATAGATGTGTTAAAGCACTGTATATGTGTTTATTGTGTGTATGTGTATTGCTGAAAAAAGATTGGATTATAAAGTTTTCTTGCTAATAATACGGGTAGGTCTACATAGTTTTGTACATGCCATTTAAATTACATTTTACTTCTAGGAAGCAAATGGTCCTGTAATATCTTCAATAGTGATACCAGAAGTAATCTCTAAATGTTGGGCAATTTTTGCCTTTAGAGTAGTGTTTGAATTACCTAGTGTTCCGAAAGTAGTAAACAAGTTCATAAATAAAATAATTTAGGTGTTGGAAGAAAAAAAATATTTTATCTGATTTAAAATTTTTGTCAACAGCTATTAAGGAGAGATGACTCTCTATCGTACTTCTTTAGTAATGTAAAAGTAATTTGTTTTTCCCATTTTTTATAGACAAATTTATTTT
>CALGLY010000521.1 GCA_937959095.1 uncultured Saprospiraceae bacterium | reverse complement strand
GATTAAGGTTGTTAGAATACCTATTTTTTTTATCCCTTCAGCAGTTTGTTGAATAGCAAATTTTTGATTTCCTTTTTTAAATATGAAAGGTTGTTCTATCTGGCCTGTTTGTTCAATTTTTCCGTCAAATAAATCTTCTAGTCTTCTATTGACTGTACTTAATTCACTTGCTACTCTTCCTTTTCTTGTAGGTAAATCTAAAGCATTTATCAAATCTAAATAAGTATCATCAAAGCCAACACCATAGCGTAAATTTCGAATATTTCTAATATCAGAAAAAGCAGTTAATACTTCCTTTGCAGGAATAAAAAGGGCATTCATTGTATTAGGAGGTAATACTTCGATATGTTCACTACAATTAGGAATTACTCTTTCGGTACGTTCTCCAAAGGAATAGTAAATATCCTGTTTATATTTTGTATTATCTCCTATAAGTGTTAAGTTAACTTCTAACTTATCTCTACTGCCCTTCTGTACTAAATCGCCTAGCCCATTTTTTCTTGGCATGAAAGTGGTAGCCATTTTTTTCGCTAATTCTTTTTTAAAAACGACATCAATTGATTCTTTTTTTAGGCTATAAACTTCTAAAGCTTTAACCGTACCGTATAAGAGTTTTAGTAAGCCTGTTTTACCTGTATCATTTTTACCAATAATCAAATTAATAGAAGGAATATCGCTTATACTTAAATGGCTATGAGCCATGAAATTTTTTATTGTTACTGAATTTATCATGTTAGTAACTTTTGTCGTTTTTAGATATAAATTGAACAGGTTTTAGGTGCTAAAGTTGTCCTACCCCTCCCGCAACACCAAATGCAGTATCCAAGCAATCATCATCACCAAGACACAACCAATCAAATTAAGCCATAAATACGGCATATCAATATAGTTATAATAGTCCAAGGTGAAAATAGTAACTACGATGGCTTCGGCTGGAAGAGCAGCTATAAATACGGCTTTTCCGCCTACGCGCTTCATGAAAAAGGCAACCAAGAAAATGCCCAAAATCGTACCATAAAAGAGCGAGCCTATAATATTGACCGCCTCTATTAAATTATCAAAAAGCGATGCCGTAGTGGCAAAAAACAAGGCCATACAACCCCACATCACCGTGAACGCTTTCGAGGCATTGAGGTAGTGTTTGTCGCTTTCGTTTTGTCGAATCAATCGTCGGTAAATATCCACCACGGTGGTGGTAGCAAGGGCATTCAATTCCGAAGAAGTGGAGGACATCGCTGCCGAAAAAATAACGGCAAGTAGTAGTCCAATCAAGCCCTTCGGCAGATAGTTCGTGATGAAGGTAATAAATACATAATCACTATCTTTCGTTTCGGCATCGGGGGCTTGTTTCAGAATAAGGTTATTTACTTCTTCCCGCACCTCTTTATCTTCTCCTATGAGTGCTTGTATGCGTGTTTGTTGGGTAGCTATGCTTGCTTCGTCCGTTGCATCTATGAGGCTTCGGATAGCGATTTGTTTCTGCTCAAAAATTTGATGATGTTGCGTTTTCAGGTCAATCAATTCTTGCTCATACTGCGTGCCACTTAGTTTATCGAGGTTCGATTGATTGAAGTGAATGGGTGGCTGTGTGAACTGGAAAAAGATAAATACAAGCACCCCTACAAACAAGACCAAGAACTGCATCGGTACTTTTATAATACCATTGAAAAGCAGACCCAAGCGACTTTCTTTAAGCGATTTGCCCGATAAATAGCGTTGTACCTGCGACTGATCCGTACCGAAATAGGAGACAAATAAGAACACACCACCAAGCATTCCCGTCCAAAAGGTATAGCGATTCTTAGGGTCGAAGTCGAAATTGACGACCTCTAGTTTATCCATTTTACCTGCTACTTTGACCGCATCATTGAAGGAAATATCCGTAGGAAGCTGCAAAACCAGAAAGACCGCAGCCAACACCATCCCCAGCAAAATGACAATCATCTGCTGTTTTTGGGTAACACTCACGGCTTTTGTTCCCCCCATCACGGTATAGAAAATGACGACGATACCGATGCAAATGATGGTAAAATTCAAGTCCCAACCCAAAATATTGGATAGAATAATAGAAGGTGCATAGATGGTAATACCGGCGGCTAGTCCGCGCTGAATAAGGAATAGAATGGCTGTGAGTACCCGTGTCCGCAGGTCAAAGCGGCCTTCGAGATATTCGTAGGCGGTGTATACATTGAGGCGATAATAAATGGGCAATACGAAAATACACAAAAAGACCATCGCCACAGGCATGCCAAAATAGAACTGTGCGAAACCCAAGCCATCGTCATAGGCTTTGCCAGGCGTAGAAAGAAAGGTAATCGCGCTGGCTTGCGTTGCCATCACAGATAAACCGATTGTCCACCAGGGCAAGTCTTTATCTCCTAGCAAATAACTTTTTACATTATTCACATTGCGCGTCTTCATCACGCCATAAAAAACAATGGCGAATAATACGCTCGACATTACTATCCAGTCTAGTGTGCTCATTTTTCGTTTTAGACCTGCTTGTAGCAGGCAAGTGTGAGATAGGAGATGCGTGATTCAATTTCACGGCTCTTACCTGCTATCTATCTTAATTTTATTTTCAGGCTCTTTGAATTTAGTAATGAAGAATGAATTAAATGAACCGTTAATTAGTTTTTCATTACTTACTTTCCAAATGCTTTCAGAATGCAAATGAAAGAATAAAAAACTACAGATGTAGTATTTAGCTTAAACTTTTTTTATTCCTTTATATTGTTGATGCTCAAAAATAAATGGAGAAAGCTTCTCCATTTATTAGAAAGCTTCCTTTTTTCAAGTTTCTTGACCCAATTTATTCCCCTCAAAATACCGCACGGTACTGCGCCAAGTATCTTTCTCTAAGGTGATTTCTCGGTAGGCGATACGGGTATGGTCGAGTTCGAACTCTTCTTTTTCTTGCCCAATTTGGAAGTAACAAGCAGGCGTGACTTGAACCACAATATTGCCTTTACAAGCTGTCTTTTCGACATGATAATGTCCTGAAAAAACAGGGATTAGTCTCTCGTCTTTCAGTAGAATAGCTTGCACGGCTTCCATATTATCTAGTGCGTGTTTGCTATCCATGAATGGTACGCCCATTTGGAGTGGCGGGTGGTGCATAAAAATCATTACTTGCCCAGGCGTGCTTGCGAGTTGCGTTTCCAGCCATTGCAATTGATTATCGGAAAGTACCCTTACCGCAGTATCCAAAAAGAGACATGTCCAATCTTCAAGCTGTTTTTTATAGAAGAGTACGCCTTCTTGAAGATCATCCGTCCGGTCAAAAGCCTCGGCCAATAAGATAGAATCATCATGATTTCCGACTATCATATCGTATGGAATAGATAATTCATCCATCTGGCCTTTTATCCATTCATAGGTCGAGCTATCAGCTTCCATATAGCAAAGATCTCCAGCTATGACGATGTGATCAGGAGCAGCGGTTTGTATAGCAGCCCTGATGTCCAAAAAATTTTGGCGCACATCAATCCCGTAGGTGTCCTCTCCTTCTGTACCAATGTGTAGGTCGGTGATAAGAATGACTCTCATAGTAGCAGTTTCAACTTTAAGCAGGAATAAGAAGACTAATAAAAGACACTGTCACTTCTATAGCCTTTCTTATTCTAAGAATGCACGAATTTCTGAAAAAAATCAGAAGATATAAGAGCTTTTTATAAAATTTGAGAAAATCAATAAAAAACAGTAGCTCTAAATTACTAAAAATGTCCTTGATTGAAATCAATAAAGGTCTTACTTTACGTTATTTATTTGAGTTACGTAATGGAGTCTTTATAGTCTAAATGGCATTGTTAAAGTCTTGGAATCATTATTTTTTATGGTTCTTATCTTATATAAGTACTCGGACACATTTATTCTCTACAGACTAAAATATTTTTTTTCAAGCAGCTACTAATGAAACACTTAATATTTTCTTTTTTCCTATTACTGATTACACCCTATCTTTTTGGACAAAATTGTACTGGAACAGAAGTCTTATCTGAAGACTTCGGGACCGGCTTCTCCAATGTTGGCCCAGCTTATGATGCTGTAATAGGCCATGCTTATCAAAGCAGCCCACCTCCTGACGATGGAGAATATACAATAACTAGAAGTACGGATAATTGGGGAAGTTTTGCAGAGGGGTTCTGGACAAAGGTAAATCCACCTTCTTCTGGGTTTTCAAACTATTTTTTAGTAGTCAATGCAGCCTATGGATCACAAGCATTTCTGCGTTATAATCTACAATTATGTGCTTATACCGAATATGAAATTTCTCTTGATGCAATCAATATGTTCAAGGCTGGTAGAAGTATGGGAACAAATACTGCCGATAGAGTTGTAGATATAGTACTTCCTAGCTTAGCAGTTTATATCAATGGGCAAAAGGTAGCAGATTTAGGAGACATACCACAAACTGAAAGATGGGAAACATATACTACAAAATTTGTTACCCCTAGAGGTTCTAATTTTGTACTTGAAATTTGGAATACGGCTGCAGGTGAACTATTTGACCCCAATAATCCTGGAGATAAAGATTGGGGGCGCGATTTTTCTATTGATGATATTCTAATTAGAGAATGTGGAACTACTCCAATTACCGTCGATGAAACTATTTGTTTAGGTAATAACTTCATTTTTGAAGGGCAAACATTTATGCAGTCAGGCACTTTCGATGTTTCCCAGTCCGCAAGTGGTTGTCCGATTGATGTGACACTCAATCTAAATATTGAAGCGCCTAGAGAGTCTTTAGTGGAATTAGAATTTTGTGATAGTGGAGTATATCAAGGACAAACCTACACAACGAGTACCACATTGCCTGCACAAAACTTAACGTCGATAGAAACAGGCTGCGATAGTATAGTTGTAGTCGATATTGAAGTCTTCCCAAGTTATGATATGCAAGAAACCTCTTCGATATGTCGAGGACAATCGATAGCAGGAATCGCTGTTTTTCAAGATACCACTTTTACCGTCGAACAAACTACCGTAAATGACTGTGATAGTATCACTACGTTCAATGTCTCTATTCAACAGCCAATAGTAATGCCTCTTAGTGAGGAAATTTGCCCTGGTGATAGCTATATACTTGGCTCGCAAACACTCACTACTGCTGGAGATTATACAGAACGTTTTGTTCTTGCCAATGGCTGTGATAGTATCGTGAATTTGGAATTACAAATCTTAAATTCCATCACAGTGCCAATTGATATAACCATTTGTGAGGGAGGGAGCTACTTTTTTGGTGGTGTAGAACGTACCGAAACCGATGTCTATACTACATCTGAGCTTAACACTTCGGGCTGCGATAGTACCACTATTTTGACGCTCACCGTAGCAACACCGACTTCCGAAACAATCACGATAAATCTTTGCGAAGGACAAGAATATCAAGGCACGGTCTACACAGAAAATACAAGCTTGACAGAGACACTTGTAAACGCTGCTGATTGCGATAGTCTTCTTACTACTCAAATCATAGTGAATCCGCTTTACAATGAACCCTTCACATCTAGTGTATGCGCAGGTGAAAGCGTGCAAGGTATCGCAGTCTTTCAGGATACCACGATTATTATAGAAGCACAAAGTATAGCAGGCTGCGATAGTATTTCTACTTTCAATGTGCAAGTAAATCAAGCCATCCCAAATAGTTTTGATTGGCGAATATGCGAAGGCGAAAGTTATATTTTAGGAACTCAAACATTGACAACGGATGGAACTTATAGCGAATTATTGATGACAGAAGATGGTTGCGATAGCTTAGTAACGGTGAATTTATCCATTCTTAATACCATCACCGTTCCTATTAATGCAAGTATTTGCGAAGGTCAAAGTTACTTCTTTAATGGAGCAGAACGCACCGAAACGAATGTATACATGGCTTCGGAACAAACCGCTTCGGGTTGTGATAGTACTACCATTTTGAACCTCACCGTAGCCGCACCGACTTCCGAAACAATCACGATAAATCTTTGCGAAGGGCAAGAGTATCAAGGCACCGTTTATACTGAAGATGCAACATTAACCGAAAGCTTACAGAATGTAGCGAATTGCGATAGCACTTTAACAACAGAAATCGTCATCACGACGCGCTATGAGGAAAGTTTCACGCCTAGCGTATGTGCGGGTGAAAGCGTGCAAGGCATCGCTGTTTTTCAGGATACCACGATTATTATAGAAGCACAAAGCATAGCAGGTTGCGATAGTATTTCTATGTTCAACGTACAAGTAAATGAAGCGGTAACAAATGATTTTGATTGGCAAATTTGCGAAGGCGAAAGTTATA
>CALGLY010000520.1 GCA_937959095.1 uncultured Saprospiraceae bacterium | reverse complement strand
CTGTACGCAGAAACACAGTATGATATGCTTAAAATTGATATTGCCAATATCAATGCGCCAAGTATAACTGCTAGAGCTGAAAATGCATTTGGAGAAGTACTTCTGAATAATGCTGGAGAAGCACTTATTGGTTTTAATTTTGAGGAAGTAACCGAAGAAATTAAAGTAGGAGGACAAATCCATGAAGCATTGGATAATGGTAACTACAACCTCTATTTCGATTATAGGAATAACTTGATTCCAGCCTCTGCTGTACCTGCTTCTTTTGCAGGCAATAGTAACGATGGAGTTGGTACTGTAAATCGGATTGCTACGAACGATAATTATGTCTATGTACTTGGAAATTCAAAAATTACCGTACTACAAGATGAGGGTGATTTTAGTGTAGTAAGCTCGGAGCAAGTAGGCTGGCAGATGGAAACGATTTACGCACAAGATGATAAACTATTTGTGGGTACGCGTAACTCTATGCTTATTTTTGGATTAGATAATCCAGCAGCACCGAATCAAATTTCTATGTTTTTCCATGCTGATTCCTGCGACCCCGTTTATCCTGTAGATGAGGTGGCTTATGTAACCCTTAGAACGGGAGACGCTGGCGGTTGCCCAGGTGATATAAATGCTTTGTTGGTCTTGGATATAACAAACTCGACACAACAAATAAATGAGTTACAAGAAATAGAAATGTTAAGCCCTTATGGGATGAGCATGATAAATGACAAGCTTTATGTAGGAGAAGGCAAAAATGGCTTAAAGGTTTTTGATGCTTCTAATCGTAAAGCACTCACTTTACTACATTGGGATGATATGGTAGAAGCCTATGATATTATTCCACACCCAAGCCGCTCGGATGTGATCTTAATCGCTGGACCAAGTGGATTAGGACAATACGAAATAGTGGCTGATAATAACTTAAATATCATCAGTATGATGGGCTATTAAGTTCCATATTTTTCTGGCTCTTTGGAGGTCTTTGGAATTTATAAAACAGATTTCAAAGATCTCCTTCTCCACTACTCGATTACCCGATGTTCTAAATGTTCACCTAAGGCAATTCACATTAATAAAATGTGCAATTTATTATTGGGAGTTGCCTAAACCCACCCAACATGCAATCATTTCTTCCTAGATTCGTCTGCTGCTTGTTTTTCCTGATAATAACGCTACAAGCAGCCGCTCAAATTCGAGATAACAATATTTTTCACTACCAAGATGGCTCTGTATTCATTGGAAATATTTTAGAGGAAAATTCTAAAAGAACCAAGCTTCGAATTACCACAGGAGACACCATTTCTATTGCTAAAGTGCTCGTCAAAAAAAGTTATCGCGATTTACTCTATTACCCGAATGGGAAATTTCATTTTACGAAGGGACTGTTTTTTAATTACGCTGTTGGTTTAGGGGGGAATAATGGAGGAGTAAGTTTTCAAATCGAAGCTATATTAGGGAAACATCATAACGAAAAATTGGATTATGGCATTGGTTTAATCTTTCATACTAGCGAGACTCGATTAGTGAGGAATGGGGGGGCATGGGTCGCGCACGATTTTTTGAGTCCTGTCCTATATACTAGATATTATCCTTGGTCAAAAAAAGTGCGTCCTTTTGCTAGTTTAGCCTTAGGGTATAGCCTTCCACTGCAAGTAGGGTGGCAACGGAATGAAGGTTCTGGAGGACTTTATATGCAGCCTTCTATAGGACTGAAATTTGCTTCCAAAAAACTTAGACGATACTATGTCTCTATAGGACAATTTAGTCAGCGTACAAAAGGAATTTTAAATAATAACGACTTCTTAGGCAACCCTGTGGAGTATAACTATAAACTGTGGTTGAATAGATTCGTATTTAAGGTGGGGGTGGAGTTGCGATAAGTAAGCGCAGCTATGCTCTATTTCCCAAATAGAGCATAGCTGATTGGTAAAGCATGGACAAGTATTATAGCGTATTGAGTTAGAATATTTAGCGGATCAATATCTCAGTTTATTCTTGTACGTTGCCTTACATTTTTTTACCTACTGTGATAGAAAAGCTAGTAGCATTCGCCTTTATTTCCGTATCCGTAATACTCCAATTTTTTAGCGCGAAGCTATGCGCTACATTTGCACCAAAATAGAGGTCTTCCGTAAGCGCATAATTTAGATGTACTTTACCTAGCAGAGCCAATCCTAGATTTTTATTATAAATAGGAAATGTGTTATTAAAGTCTATGATTTCTTCGCCATTTAGGGTGCGTCCTTCTGCTTTAGAATTGATCGTAAATAGACCTCCTGCACCTATACCTATGCTTAATTTTTTAGCATCAAATTCGTAACCCAATACAAGCGGTATATTTATAAGTCGGTGTTTATTATAATGCTGCACCCTTCTCGTTTTCGTTACATTTAGCATAGTATCTTGGTAGACAAAAGTCGTGTCATTTGATACTAGGTTTATATCTAATCGGACGAGTGCATCGCGTTGTTCTGCCTGAGTTATTGTTGTGCTTTCATACTTAAATCGACTATGCAATTCTTGCCATGCTACACCTGTACTAAAAGACCTTTGAAGTTTTTGCGCCTTGATTCAAGAAAAAATAGAATCCAATTAATTGTCATCTTATTTTTGTCCGACTACTTATATTTTTCAAATGTATCTACATTCAATAGGATTAGAACGAAGAAGAAATACGGAATGATGAAAGTAATGTTAGGTAAAACCCATCCAAATTTTGATTGTAAACCTAGAAATAAAAAGACACCAACAAGGAAAAGGACTGCCCCAATTAGGTTCGACTTAAAGTAATTGTACTTTATAAATTCATGGCAGTTTGGGCAAGTCCATTTCGGAAAGCCGTATTTTAGCATATATCGCTTTATAAATAATAAGAAAGGGAATTGATACCCACATTCAGGACATGTTCTAGGCCCTGTGTTCTTATCAACGGCATCTAGTATATTATCGTTTTTACCCATTGTTTATCAGTACTTTTTCTACTTGTAAGTTATCCAAAGATATGACTTTTTCTAAATAAAGGACGCCTACATACACCAAAAGGAGAGATTGCTCGTAGCAGAGACGATCAGGCTTTAATTTATGATTATTCTCCTTACCACTTCAAATGATTCTTGTCCCTCTTCTTTAATCAACTTAAGTACAAACATTCCCTTTCGGTTATTCGTCAATCGTATAGTCGATTGCTCTAT
>CALGLY010000519.1 GCA_937959095.1 uncultured Saprospiraceae bacterium | reverse complement strand
CATTTTGTGCGATGAGCGTGATGAAGTATAAGCCGCTATTTAATTCCGAAATATCTAATTCTGTATTCGAATCATAAATATAGACTTGCTTCAAGAGTTTGCCACTCAAATCCGTTACTTGGATAAGACGTGTAGCATCCGTTTTTGTATTGATGCGTACCCAACCCGTCGTACTTGGATTTGGTGATAGGCTCATCGTTGCATTATTCAAGTCAGTAGTATCATCTGAGTCCCCAAAGTCTGGCAAACTGCCTGCTACTACAAACATGAAGATAGGCGACCAACCTGCAAAGTCATCATTACATTTGGCACGCAATTGATATTCATAAATCACACCAGCAGTAAGACCTGTCAAAGTAACCCTTGGGTTGATAACAGTTTTTTCTTGCCAATTCGTAGTATCATATTCGCGATAGCGAATGCGGTAAGCCATTGAACCTGGTACAGCATACCAATCGAGACTAATTTCAGAAGGATTTGAAATATCCACAGTACGCGGTGAAGGAATACCACAGTCACCTGTTGTCACGAAGAAATAGATTTCAGTCCAATCCGACCATCCAATATCACCACAATTTGTACGTATTTGGTACTCATAGGTGCTATTTTCTGTAAGGCGATCTATCGTTTCACTTGTCTGATCTGCGGTCTGGATAATCCATTCCACATTACCACTTTCACGGTAACGTACTTGGTAATAATTCGCAAATGTTGCTGCTTCCCAGCTTATCGTTACACTACTCGCTGATTCATCTTCTACGCCTAACACAATTGGCATATCGCAAGTGGGAGGACAAGGATCAGGTGCAGTGAATGCTCGGCGATACATACGAGTATCAGAGCAACCTCCATCGGATTCGAGTGTAACCGTAATATCTACAGGAAGACCATCCGCAGGAAGACCATCCATAGTCACTTGTTGTGGGCTTCCTTGTGTGTTGAAGGAATAAGCTAAACCATCAACATTAATTTTGATAACATCTGGATTTCCGCTATAGGATAGACGCATCGTTTGATCATAAGTCAAAGACATATAGTTACATTCCGATTGCTCACCAGCTACTACGCTATTGATACTACAGTTATCGACCACATCACCTGTGATTCTTATACTATAATCTTCTACTTCACCATAGCCAAATGTGCTACATGCTCCCTGTGTGCTGTCATCTTCTTCATACCATTTCATACTTACTCGCATACGAGTTGTTCCTATAGGTGCATTACCTGGAATACTAATGCGACCACTAACAGCCTCGTTGGTTGGACCAGTACTTTGATACACTTGCTCATTGCTATCATCGAAGTCACCATCTTGGTTGAAATCAATCCAAACTCTCCACATTTCATCATATGGTTCGCTTTTATAGCCAGGCATAAGAGTAATGTCAGAAGAACTACCGCGATCTAAGTCGGTTTCGATACTGGTATAATTACCATAACCGCCATCGCGACCTGTAGCATTATCGATTCTTCCTAGAGTGACTTGAGCGATCCATTCATAGGTAGCATCATCACCACCACTTTGGCAGTATGAACCACCATCATCGTCGCCGCCGCCATCATCGTCACCGTCGTCATCGTCACCGTCACCATCGTCGTCATCACCACCATCGTCTCCTCCACCGTCATCACAGCTATTTCCAGTGAAAGTGAAACGAGGATTAATCCAATACCAAACATTATCGAATTCATTAGTTTCAGCTACTTGATTTTCATAGTCAATAATATATCCTAAATAGTAAGTACCATTTGGAATAGTTACAGAGCAGAGATCAATGTTTAAATTCACAGGACTTGTAGCACCTACGTTTAAGAAAGGCACACCACCATCTCCTATGAAGTAATCATTATCAGAAATACTATTATCGGTAGATAGATAAAAGGCAACTTTGCTTGGTGCTGCTCCGCCATTTCCATTATTTCGGACAGTTACAGTAGCGTCTACTAATAGACCGTCAGCATTTAAATCGTCTGTTCGTCTAGTTAGGTTGGCATCTCCAAATCCGCCATCATCATCGTCGTCGTCATCATCGTCATCATCTCCACCACCGCCACAGTCGCCTGTTTGAGTAGAAAGACAACCAGCAGAGCTTACCTTTGAACGGATTAAATTACCTGGCAGAGGACCAAAACCATTCTCGAAATTGATTCCTCTACTCGTCAAGTGGCAATAACTCATTATCGTACCACCTCCTGAAGGAGCAGGGCCTCTAGCGCAACTTCCTTCTGGCTGGAAACAGTTGTCAATAGCACCACCTGGCCAGTCGCAACTGTGCGTGTGTGGCGAACCTAAGTTGTGCCCCATTTCGTGGGTGACTACTTCTACTGACCAAGAATAAGTAGGAAATTGCGAGAAAGAAGTTTTGATATTGCTATAAGCAACCGCATAAGATTTTACACAAAGTACGCCTACATACGCTACACCACCATTATTGGATGGGACAGTAGAAAGTAAGTGTGCTACATCTCCATTGAAAGTACCTCCTAAGCGACTACGGAACTCAGTAAGTGCTGCAATCGAAGAGCTAGATGGATAACCATCTGCTGTTGACCATACGCGAATCTGAGAGATTTGTGTATAAACATCGTCATTTTCGTATAGTGTTGCTACTACATTGAACATGCCCGTAACATAATCTGATGCACCACTTTCTGTACTTCCTTTATCTTGATAAAGGCGATTATCCGCTTCAAAATAAACTTTTACGATTTTACAATCTTGGTTTTTCTCCAAGTTTTCTTGCGTATCGAAAAGATTCTTATTAATAACTGGTAACTCATCTGAGTTACAAGATGCCGTATTGGAAATTAATAAATCGGACTCCTTATATAGTACATAGTCTTGTCCGATAGGGTATTGGTTTTGATTCAAATGTCCTAGTACGTATGTTTCACCTGCTATAGTGAATACGCCCATTAACATATCATCAAAAATACTAATCGCAGCGATGCTCTCCTTATGTCCCACTACAGCACCTCGGTAATATAAGCCAGGTTTGTAGTCAATAGGAGTTCCTGTCTCATTATCGAGCAAGAAATCGTCAGTTAGTATTTGGTTTGGAAAAAGATCAATGGCAATTTGTTCTCCAGTTGCCGTTGGTATTTCCAAACGTAAATCAGAAGGATGCTCTAGCATCAGCTTCTTCAACTTACCTTTATTCAACTTCAAGTAAGTGGCATTTGCTACATAGCCTTTCGTACTACTCGATGCTTCACCTAAGGTAAATAAGCTGAATTCATGTTCAAGGGATGTTTCTGCCAGAACACTCGTTCCCGTGTTCTGTGACCAAGCTGCTGTCCATACTAAACACAGGAGCAGCAGAATTGGTAGTTGTTGATGTGTACTCATTTTAAAGAGCGTTTTATAATGGCAATTAAAAATTAAAAAATATGCGTCTGTGTGTGTTGCATACTTGCATAATTTTGTATTCAGTAGTGTGTGTGTGAAGAGCTTTTATGAATACACTAAAATTGATTAGAACTTAAATGTGTGTTTGGTACGTCCATGTAATTTCCATTTAATTTAGTTTTTAACCCTCAGTAAATAATAGCATATAATAACTAAGTTCTTTATGATATGGGCATAAAAAAGACTATACTAAGTTGATGCAATTCATCAGCTAGTAGATGTCTTCTTACACATTATCAAAAAGTTAGCTAATACAATACGGTTATAAATAACGAAGGTTAATACAGGCAAATCGAATATAGATTTGCACCCTTCAAGTAAGCTACTTTTTATATGTCTTGCAGGTAGTTGCGTTACCTACAGGTTGTGTGAATTTCAGTTATTTAATCCAGCATTTATATCAGCTATTCCTGCAAAAAAGAAAATAGAGTTCACGTACATCGCGCAACTCAAGGCGATCTAAATTACATTCAGGTGTACTGAATAAATACCATTCAATTACTGAATAGCAAGTTTTATTTTATCACAAATTTTGAAAAAGAGTAATTTATAACTGTTAAGGAAGGAGTTTTTATTCATAGAGGTATACCACCCTGCTCTCAAAGCGAGATGACTACTTTTTTACGACTTACTATGTTTTATTTTCTCTTGTAATGTTTTATTTCCAGCTCATTTATGATACAAATAACGGCATAATTAAGATCATATTGCAAATTTTTCTATTGCTTTTGAGTAAGGGGTATCCAATATGGATGTAGTGGTACTGCTATTACTAGAAATGGAGGCGATTTTTAGGGGGAAAAGCAGCTTTTTTCAAAAAAAGGGGGACACTCTTACTCTTTTTTAGACCTTATTTATATCAATCTATAATTTTGAAATCACCCATTAGAGCATGTTTGGAATTTTTTCAGGAAGAAAAAAAACAAATAGGCTCTTAATCTATCAAATAGGTCATGAAAAAAATAAATGCAATTCTACAAGTTTTATCGTTCCTAAGTATATTTAGTACAGTGTTTATGAATGATTTATCTGCACAAGTAGCAATCAA
>CALGLY010000518.1 GCA_937959095.1 uncultured Saprospiraceae bacterium | reverse complement strand
TCTTATTGAATGCTTTTTTGGTGGCTTTCATTCGGCGTGTAACTGCTTGGACGCATTGGGTGCTGAAAGCGGGTGTGGCATTGCTTATCTTCTTGGCGATGTTGTATTGCAAGGAGAAGTTTTTCCACCTTGGGCAGTTTTTGGAGTATAGTTTACAGTGGTCGGCGGCTTTGTTTTTGTTGGTTTGGATGAAAGCAGCGGTATCTTCGGAACGCTTTATGTGGTGGTTGAAAGTTGCAATTGCTTTGACTTTTACTTGTCATGGTTTGTATGCGGTTGGCTATTATCCGCGTCCTGTTACGTTCTTAGAAATGACGCTTAATATTTTGCCTGTGACGGAAGACCAAGCGATAGATTTTCTATGGCTAATGGGTGTGCTTGATTTTGTGGCGGCAATTCTACTTTTTTTGCCTCGGAAACTAGCTATCGCTGGCGCAGCTTATTGTGTCTTCTGGGGATTTATGACGACGATTGCACGCATTTGGGGGCATTTTTATCTTGATTTTTGGGATGAGAGTTTGTTGCGTTGGGTGCATGAAGCGGTGCTGCGATTTCCGCATTTTTTATTGCCGCTGGTGTTGGTTGTGTTGCTAAAACGGAAAGAAAAAAAGGAGAATATTGTATAGTAAAAAGACTCTGCATCTCCGCGCCTCTGCGTTCAATCTATAACTTACTTCAATCGCATAGCCTGCTTCACAATATTCCAATAGCCCGTTTCTAGCAAGCCTTTTTCATAGAAACCACGTTCTTTCAACAATTGATGCAATTTTGGTAAATTATAAGAAGGCGCAGCCATCATCAGGTGATGTTCTGCATGATAATTGACATGATGCGGCGCGAAGAGCATACGCTCCAACCAATTGGCTTTGGTGGTGCGGGTATTTCTGTAAAGGTTTTCCATATCATCTACCATCGAGTGTTCCGCCATAGAACGGATGCGTAGACAGAAATTGAAGGTTGTAAGTAATGCGCCTATCCAAAGCAGATATAAGTAAGGCTGACCAATTGCCCAAAGAATACCAAATAACAAGATATTCGTAATAATCGGGCCATGTAGGTTTTGATAAGCAGTTTTGAAAAATTCCGACCAAGTACGCTCCGATTGATTGAGGCGTTTTATCTCCCGACTAAGGCTATATTTTAGCAAACCTAAGTGCATCGAGAGCATCCCAAGTTGCGCTTTTATGCCTGTTGCGCCCGATAAATCACGTCCGAATTTGCGGAGCATACTTTTCACGTTTGCTGGATAGCCTTTCGTGAGAGAAATATCAGGATCTTCGCTAGTGCCTGTGGTCAGGTGATGCCGCAGGTGATACGGACGGTACTTCATCACATCATTCAGGATAGGGTAGGAGGCGAACCACTTTCCTACAAAGTCGTTGGTCTTTTTGTTTTCAAAAATAGAATAATGCCCTGCATCGTGCATGATAATAGCGCAACCCAATTGCTTGCCACCAATGATGAATAAGGCAATGATAATTGTGAGAATATTAGGGAAAAAGCCTACCAATGCGAAGGCAACCGCAATCCAAGCCCAAGTGTGTAGCACTTCGAGCCAACCTTTGAAATTGTTTTTTGTATTGAGTGTTTTTCGTTCTGCTGCTGTGAGGTATTCCGCTGGATTGAGCATTGTATTTTCGTATTTGATGCTACGAAAATAACCTAAAAAGTAGAGAATTGGAAATAGGGAGACTTTTCTAAAAAGAAAAAGCTCAAACCCAAGAAGAATCTTCCTGAACTTGAGCCTTTTATAAATCATTGAACTCGCTCTATTACGCTTGCGCGCAAAGGCATTGTCAATTATCAATTTTTAATTATCAATTGACCCTATGCTTCTACCGCTTCCTTTGCTGCTGCTGTTGCTTTTTTCGCTACTGTTTTTGCAGTTGTGGCTGCTTTTTTAGTAGTTCTCTTAGCAGTTGTAGTCGCTTTTTTAGCTGCAGTTGTTGTCTTCTTTACTGCTGACTTCGCGGCTGTTGTCGCTTTCTTTCTAGTCGTAGTGGTCTTCTTTGCAGTGGTTTTTTTAGCACCTTTAGTGGAATCTAGCTCCTTTGTCAATAAACCAATTTTGATTTCTAATGACTTGATACGCTTCTCCATTGCTTTCACAGACTCTGTAGTTGGTACATTCATTTTGTCCATCACTACGCCTACTACATTGGTGATACCAGCTTCAAATTCCTCGTACTTTTCCGTCATGTTCTCTTGCAATGAAGTGATTACACTATTGCCTTCCTCCTTTGAAATTTTTCCACGCTTCACCAAATCCTCTACTGAACCTCTCAATGTCTCAGAAGTATTTGTTACTAAACCTACTCCTGTATATACGATCTTCTTAAATAAATCTTGCATGATTTTGTATTTGAAGCGCAAACACATAGTGAACTTAACGCTATGTGTTTGCGCTATTTATTATGAATTGTACTGAATGTTAGCTATGATTTCCTCTTCATTAAGCATAAAGTCGGAAGGCAATTGAAATTCGTTGAGTTCTAGTACTTGCTCCACGATTTGCTCTCCTTCTTTTGCTTGTTCTTTCATTTTTGAAACTGCTTCTTTCACTGCATCACTTGCACTTGC
>CALGLY010000517.1 GCA_937959095.1 uncultured Saprospiraceae bacterium | reverse complement strand
AACGGTTTTTGATACATCTATTATTAAAGAATGTAAAAGCTTGATTCCAAAATTCATTAAAGAACCAAAATTGAAATTTGATTAACTAGAGGTTATTTGGTAATTTCCTTGTATAGTAATTAGGTTGATGATAGAAATTTTACGAGATAATATATATTTAATATATAGTCTCACATCTAAAATCTCATATCTCACATCTATTTAGCTAAACATCTAAACTACTAAACAATCAAATAACATCACTCGACATGGTAGCAGCAATTCAAAATCAGATTTACGACCAATTGGATGCGATTAGCCACTCGCTACGCGCCTTTTCGTTGAAATTGACAGGAAATAACGTGGATGCAGAAGATTTATACCAAGATACTGCGCTGCGTATCATTAACAATGCGGATAAATTTCGTCCGAACACGAACTTCAAAGCGTGGGCAGTGACGATAATGCGGAATATTTTCATCAATAACTATAGGAAGAAGATGCGCCGAGGCGTATTACTTGATCAAACGCCGAATAACTATTACATCAATTCCGGTGATGTGGTAGTGGATAATGATGGTGAGCATAATGTGGCATACAACGAACTCATGAAAATGGTGGCTTCTTTGCCCGATGATTTTCGAGTACCATTTTGGATGGCACACCAAGGCTATAAGTACGATGAAATAGCACAACAGCTAGAAGCACCGCTTGGTACAATCAAGAGTCGTATCTTCTTTGCGCGTAAGAAATTGCAGCGTATGTATGAAGAAAGACATCGCGAAGCAAGAGCATAATTATGTACATAGATGGCAGAGATTTCGATTAATAAGAAATCTCTGCCATCTATAAAGAACCAAACCTCCACTATTCCTTTTCCTCCTCCTTGAATACTCTTACCGTTTCTATTTTCGTATCCGCCATCAATTCTATTAGGAAGTGATACCCATCCAATTTGATGCTAGTACCTTGAGCAGGTATGCTACCTGTTGTCATTACTAGATAGCCTGATAGGGTATTGTAATCGCCTTCTGGGAAATCTAAATTTTCGTATTTTTCATTCAGGTAATCGAGTTCCAACCGTCCCGAAAATAGATATTCAAGCTCCGACACTTGTTCCTCTATATAGGTGTTTTCCTTATCGTGTTCGTCCTCTATTTCTCCGAAGAGTTCTTCTAGTATATCTTCAAGAGTTACTACGCCTGCTGTTCCTCCAAATTCATCTACCACACAAGCGATGCTAGTACGCCCTTTAATAAATTGATTCATTACATCTTGCGCCAACATGGTTTCTGGAATAATCGGAATATCACGCAAGGATTCTTTAATCGTACTAGGCTTACTTTTGAGGAGCAACTGATGATGCACATAACCTTGTACATCGTCAATATCATTATCGTTGGTTACTATAATTCTTGAAAGGTTGGTTTCTTTTACCAGAGCCTCTAGCTCCGAAATTTCAGCAGTTACATCAATATAGGCGATTTCGAGGCGCGGCACCATGCACTCATCTACGCGTGTATCGTGTAATTGTAACGCTTTATTGAACAATTCGGTATCAATGCCTTCTTCTAAATCTGCATTGCCACTCGTTATAAATTTTTCCAAATCAAGGCGCGTAAAAACCTGCTGTACTTCTTCTTCAGCATCACTTGCGAAAAAACCAATAATAATATTCGAAAGCTGAATCATCAACCAAGCAGGTAGCCAAAGTACGTACCATATAAAGTTGAGCAAATAGGACAACCAAAATAAAATCTTATTCGCATAGAGTCGGAAGAGAGTCTTGGGAAGAAATTCACCAAAAATAAGAACCACAATCGTGGTGATAAGCGTGTAGGTCAGCAATTCCAGTATTTCATGCTCCATAGGAACATATTCTTCTAGCAATTGGGTAGAAAAAATAGTAAAAATAACAAGCGCGATATTATTACCAATGAGCAAAGTAGCTAGAAAACGCGCAGGATTTTCATAAAATTTATCGACTATACTACTCTTATCGGCATCTTGCTTTTTTCGGAGTTCGAGCTGCAATTTGTTCGCAGACAAAAATGCAATTTCTGTTCCCGAAAAAACAGCGGAAAGCAACAAAAAGAAGATTATGCCGACAATAAGAGACATTCGTTGTTTTTAAAATAGATTTGAGAATAATGGCTTCGCCAAATTGAAAATGGAGAATTAAAAATGGAAAATTATAAATAATGCCTCTTCTTAATTTTCAATTATCCATTTTTAACTTTCAATTTGGCGAAGCCATGGGATAATCCATCATTCAAAATTACTAGCGAAAGTACAATATTTCACGTAGTTCTATCCTTTATTAAGAACGATATTATTTCAAAGTGCCAAGATTAAGGATTAAAAAACACCTTTTGGGCTTTAGGGAACAAGTAAGAATTTTTACAAATGAGTGTCTCCATTCAAACGAATTGTGAAAATCCTTAGGCTTTGGAAACCAAAAAGTTACTTTTATACGGAGTCTATAACAAGATTTCTTAAAGTTCTCTTATTCTCCTTCGATACCTTTACATACTATGATTTTAGATTGTATCTTTGGTAAAAAGTCCAGTATCTATATGATATAAAACTATACATTTATTTATTTTCTTGAAAAGACGGTCTTAACTAAGGAACGATGAATTAATAAATTTACATTCTTGAGTAGGTTATTTTGATTCCAGTTTTTGCTTTGAAAGCGTGATTTTATCTGGATAAATGAGGGGTTTCAAAGTGAAACTTGGTATTAAAAGAAGCAGTCAAGAATGTAAATTTATTTGTTCACCGTTCCTAACTATTGATTTTTGCAAGTAAATATCTTGTAAAAACCAATACAAGGTTGCTAAAAGACCGTCGTGATAACAGATACTGATGGCATTATTCAGATTCATACTTATTCTTGTTTTTTTAGTGGAAAGTGGTTTGCTACTAGAAGCAAAATCGGACAAGTATCGCTGTATGTGGCGTACTGCCCCTGCAACCTCTATGGTGGTAGGTTGGAATCAGATAACGGGGAGCAATCCGGTTGTCTATTATGATGAGGTAGCACGAGGCACTGACCCACTGATGTATGCCAAACGACAAGCCCCTGACCGTGTTATTTCGGCAAAGGGAATGAAAAATAATTTCGCACGCCTAAAAGACCTAAAACCTAATACGACTTACTACTTTATAATTGTAGATTCGGAAAGTACAAGCCGACAGATGTCCTTTAAGACAACCCCAGATAATTCCTACGAGCGACTATCCATTATAGCAGGTGGCGACTCTAGAAACCACAGAGAAGCCCGCCGAAAAGCAAATCTGTTGGTTAGCAAATTGCGTCCTCATCTTGTGCTATTTGCTGGTGATATGACAGGTGGCGATGAAGGAAAACAATGGCAACAGTGGTTCAATGATTGGCAATTGACCATCACAGAAGATGGACACCTCACCCCTATCGTGACGGCACGCGGCAACCACGAAGCATCCAATAAAACCCTTATAGACTTATTCGATGTACCGCATGAAGGAGTTTATTATTCATTGAAATTTGGTGGTGATTTATTGAGCGTCTACACCCTCAATTCTATGATTCCTGCGGCTGGGAAACAGAAAACTTGGCTAGAAGAACAATTACGGAAAGATGCGAAAGCAATTTGGAAAATGGCGCAATACCATCATAGTATTCGTCCGCACACAGAAGGCAAGTCCGAGAAACTAGAAATGCAAAAGAATTGGTCAACACTCTTTTATAAATACCAAGTCAATTTAGTATCCGAATCGGATGCCCATGTAGTGAAGACCACCTATCCTGTTCGTCCATCTAAGGAAGAGGGGAGTGAAGAAGGCTTTATTAGAGATGATGAACGCGGCACAGTCTATATCGGGGAAGGTTGCTGGGGCGCGCCATTGCGCAAAAGTAATGATGTGAAAAATTGGACACGAAGCAGTGGAAGTTTCAATCAGTTTAAGTGGATATTTATAGATCAAGAAAAAATAGAAGTACGCACCATAAAAACAGATTTTGCAGACCAAGTCGCATCTGTACCGAAACATGATATTTTCCAGATTCCAGTAGGCTTGAGTATTTGGAACCCACTAGAAGGCGATGTCTTGCGTATCGACCGAAAAGTAATGGCAGTGGCTTCAAAAACCACTAAAGAGGGGACACCTATCGTACAAACAGCTCCATCAAAACCGAAGACAGAACTTCCACCGATCACTCGAATTTATGCGAGTGGCGGTTCGCAAGTAAGTGTAGAATATGCTATCAAATCAATAGGCGAAGTGGAAATGAGTCTTTTAAATAAAAAAATGCAGCGCATCCGTAAAGCCACTTATGCAAATCCGCGTGCAGGAAGCTGTACGCAGAAGTTTGATATTGGCGGCTTACCATCAGGCAATTATACGCTCGTCGTGAAAAAGGGCGCTGCCATCATTCGCCGCTATGAAGTGGTGAAGCGATAATGTTTTTTTTTGGTAGAGGGTATAAGGTAGAGAGTAGAGAGACTTATCATTTTTACCTTTGGTAAAAGTATTCTTACTTCGCAAGAAGTAAAATAATCAAAAGTCTCTCTACCTTATACCCTCTATAAAGTTGCTACGCAACAACAATCCAAATCAAGATGAAAAACATAACAAGTTTGCTGCTTTTGGCAGTCTTAACCTTAGCAGCTTGTAAGTCTACAAAAACCCTCACCGAAGAAGGCAATTACGATGAAGCCATCGAGCAAGCCTTGCGAAAATTAATCGGAAAGAAGAAGAAGAAAGCAGCTACAGTAGCTTCTTTAGAGTCGGCTTTTGCAAAAGCAAATACAGCAGATATGCGTCGACTAAATGACCTGAAAGCGAGTGGACGTGACGAGAATTGGACGCGGATTTATAGCATAGCCAAAGGTATAGAAACGCGCCAAACATCCATCGAACCACTATTGCCGCTAGTGGATGATAAGGGCTATCAAGCAGAATTTAGTTTTGTACGAACTCAAGTGATTTTGCATGAAGCAAAAGGCAAAGCATCAAATTATCTTTACACGAGCGCGCAGTCTTTTTTGAGCAAAGCCAGAGTTGGCGATAAAGCCGCTGCAAGAGAAGCATATGAACAACTAGAACGCATCGGGCAGTATTATCAAAACTATAAAGACAGCCGTTCTATGTTGGAGGAAGCCCGTGGGTTGGGCGTGTCGCGTATTCTATTTCGGATGGAAAACGATGCCAATGTGATTATTCCACGTGATTTTGAGCAGGAAATACTTCGTACGGATGTACAAGATTTGAATGAGCTTTGGCGCGAATATTATACCCGCGATGCGGGCGAAAAATTTGATTACGAAATCGTGATGAAATTGCAAGATATAGACGTTAGTCCAGAAGCAGAACGCATCCGAGAATACCGAGACGAAAAAGAAGTGAATGATGGGGAAGAAGCTCTGCGCGATGCAAATGGGAATGTGCAGAAAGATACATCGGGGAATATTATAAAAGTGCCAATCAAGAAAATCGTGACCGCAGATGTAGTAGAAACCTACCAAAGCAAGGCAGCAATAGTAGGCGGCACACTGTTCTTTTACGATAAGAAAAAACGTGAATTATTAGATACCAAACCGCTAAGTGTAGAGGCGATTTTTGAGAATTTTTCTACCCGCTTTCGTGGAGACCGTCGTGCCTTGAGTAGAGAATCTAAAGACTATTTAAATAACCAACTTGTTCCATTCCCTCCCGATGAAGTACTGCTACTCGATGCAGCAGATTTATTGAAACCGATGATTAAAGAAAAGATTGCTTACGCTAATTTTTTCTAGTGACTCAAGCGAATCAAAGTATTATAATGTGAGAAAAAAGAAGCTAATAAGCACTTTCAAAGCGTCTATTAGCTTTCTTGTTTTATGGACTTTATTGTTAATTTTACGTTCTGTGTATAACGACAAGAATTGACAAAATAGAATTAAACGACAAAATGGAAGGACTTACATTTCGAGAAATGCTAGGCATTAATGCAGGGAAAGAGTGGGATCAGCTTTACAACGATAAAAATCAGTATGGCTACAATCCATTTAAAAATATTTTCTCGAATGTGCGGTCATTTCATCTCATGGAAGATGATTATCCCAAAGGCGAAGTGCCTGCCACTGCACAGCCTGATGTTTGCTTACCAGGAGACGATTGCAAGTGGGGCAGAATGAATAATTATAAATCGCGCTACAAAAAATGGGGACAAGACTTTGATTCTGTTCGCGCCAGTATGACGGGAATTGCAGAGTTTGATAAAACAACAGGCAAAGTACGTCTCCGCAAATTTCCAAGCAAGTGGTATTCTAAAGCTCAGTGGGGAGGTAATAGTGCTGCTATAGAAAAAAACGCCAAGGCTTATGCGCTTGCCTTTGCAAAACTCTATGCACCTAGAAAAGAGAAAGACCGCCCGATGATTGATATGCTTGAAATCGGGAACGAACCCTGGGGTGACACAGGCATAGAAGGCTATCAAGCAATAGCACGTGGCGTGATAGCAGCATTCAAGGAATATTATGGTGATAATCCTAGAATTCGATTGGCTAGTGCAGCCTTTCAAGCACATGCGCCCAACCACATTTGGAAGGCGAAAGATTGTGCTTATCCCACAGGCGACTATGTAGCAAAAGCCCTAAATGCGGAAATTTGTAAGGATTTGGATGAAATTACGATGCATCCTTATAGTTTCACAGCAGGCACGGCTACTTTGGTAGAACATCCAGAAGCGAGTGCGTCTGAGTTTCAGCATGCTGAAGATATGTTTTCTTATCGTAAGCGAGTAGGGGAGAGGAAACTGCCAATTTCTGCTACAGAATATGGGTGGGATAGCGATACGGTAGGCGAAGCGACACAATCGGCTTATATCATCCGCAATAGCCTGATTATGGCACGCATGGGCTTCAAGAAACTTTATATTTATGAAGGTTTAGACAATCCAGGACTCACACGTGGTCTCTATAACTCTTCTGGTCTATTCACGGTGCAAGGAAAGCAGCGATTGATAGACCAGCCAAAGATTGCGTATAAAGCATTGCTTCAGTTTATGGAAGTACTTGCAGAAAAGAAACATCATAAGTGCCTAGTTGAAAATGCCTACATATATATATATGTACTCTCTGATTGCGATGGTAAGCCTACACATCTAGTTGTATGGCGACCTGTGAAAATGGCAAAATCTGGTACAGATGATATGCGATGGGTATTGGCGAAAAATATTTTGCGAAAAGAAAAATTACAACTCAGTAATCGTTTTTATAAATTAGATGGAAACATTCAACTTAATCGTGCTTTGAAGTTAGAAGGAACTATGCCCGCATATAGCACAAAAGATTATATTAAGGATAAGGGAAAAAATATTGAAATAAAAGCAAGTCCCATACCATATTTATATGAATGTGTCTAAAAAATGTCGGTTAAAAGACCGTTTCATTAGTATAATCAACCATTCACTAAAAACAATAGATGTATATACAACAAAATACCTAAATTGCGGTTAATAAGAGTGTAATAAACATCAAAAGAGATGTTGTAAAAGTGCATAAATGATTATTTGTAATCCAATTACCTAGCAATAAGTACTCTTTTTAAAAAAAGTCTTAATTTTTTTAAGAAAAGAAGTTAAAAAGCTTGCAAAATTGAAATTAAGCTCCTAAATTTGTGTTAAGATAATCGCAAAGACAGAAAATAAAATGTGACTTAAACATTCTTTTTCGTCTTAAAAGCGAAAAGTATGGCAAACGAGCCGACAAC
Organism: uncultured Saprospiraceae bacterium; assembly: GCA_937959095.1. Classification (GTDB taxonomy): domain Bacteria; phylum Bacteroidota; class Bacteroidia; order Chitinophagales; family Saprospiraceae; genus JAAUTG01. Next base: position 2,878 of record CALGLY010000517.1, on the reverse strand, counting down.
AACAAAAAATAAAATAATCGAAAATAAACTAATTCAATTCTTTTTTGTTTAAAATATAAATTCTTATATTTGCAATCCAATTGATTAGTAATAAAATATAAACCACAAATCCACAAGATATTCATATGTAGATTGTTTTCATTTGGTGTTTTGGGGTTATACAGGGTGCGGCGTTCCTTCGGGGATGTCGTTACCCTTTTTTTATTTTAGGCCTTCTTTTATTTTTTTTAAAAGAGATAAAACGCCTCAACGGAATCACAACTCGTTGAGGCGTTTTATTTTTTTAGCCCCAAACATATTCCTTACTTTTGTCCGAAATAGGATTTTCTAGCTCCTGCAACAATTTGGGGAATTAATATTTTTTCGAAATCTTCCATGTAGTAATAAGCTTGAACCACAAAATGGATGATTCGGCATTTTTTTATTAGACTTGTTACCCTTTAAAAAATCCAAATTTTATATAGGGATCTTTTAAATGGTAACAAGTCTATTGAAAAATTACTTTCAATTATCCATTCAAACTTGTCCAATTACACAATATGAATTCAGTCTATATTCCACTTATCGCATCAGCAACCAATATTCGACCGCATAAAATCGAAAAAACACTTGCCTTGCTCAACGAAGGAGCGACTATTCCATTCATTGCCCGCTATCGGAAAGAAGTAACAGGCTCCTTGGATGAAGTGCAAATTGCTGCTATTCAAAAAGAAAATAATCGACTAACGGAATTGGATAAGCGGCGCGAAAGCATCCTCAATTCTATAGAAGAACAAGGCAAATTGACCCCTGAATTGCGCCGACGAATAGAGAAGACGTGGGACATGACCGAGCTAGAAGATTTGTATTTGCCCTATAAGCGCAAGCGCAAAACTCGTGCATCGGTAGCAAAGGAACGCGGTTTAGAATCACTAGCAAAGGAGATTTGGAAACAACGAAGCGATAATGTGGAAGCCCTTGCCAAAAATTACCTCAATGACGAAGTGCCAAACGTAGAAGATGCGCTACAAGGGGCGCGAGACATCATAGCAGAGCAACTAGCGGAGGATGAAAAAAGTCGTAATAAAGTACGTTTTGGCTTTAAACGATATGCACTAATAAAAGCAAAAGTAGCAAGAGGCAAAGACGAGGAAGCTGCGACCTATAAAGATTATTTCGCCTTTGAAGAAGCGTTGAAAAAGATTCCTTCACATCGTTTCCTTGCCATTTTGCGAGGCGAAGGGGAAGGGCTTTTGCGAGTAAGTATCGGGCTAGAAGAAGAAGAAATTCTTTATCAATTAGAAAATCTACATCTGGAAGCGAATAATGCTGCTAGCAAACAAATACAACTCGCCATAAAAGATGGTTACAAGCGACTACTCGCACCAAGTATAGAAACCGAGTTTCGGAACTTAGCGAAAGCGAAAGCAGATGCTGAGGCAATAGGTGTTTTTCAGGAGAATTTGCGCCAATTGCTGCTTGCTGCGCCATTGGGTCAGCAGCGCGTATTGGGCTTAGATCCAGGCTATCGAACAGGTTGTAAATTGGTGGCTTTGGATGCCAATGGTAATTTGTTGAAGAATTCCGCGATTTATCCGCATCCACCACAGTCGCGCTTTGTGGAAGCAACCGAAACACTGAAAGATTGGGTATATCGCTATGAAATAGATGCGATTGCGGTAGGAAATGGCACAGCAGGAAAAGAAACGCTGGCAATGTGTCGCGCTATAGATTTTGGTCGCCCGATTGAGGTTTTTATGGTAAATGAAGCAGGCGCGTCTATCTATTCCGCATCGGAAGTAGCGCGCGAAGAATTCCCGAATGAAGATGTGACGGTACGTGGTGCAGTATCCATTGGTCGTCGCTTGATGGATCCTTTGGCGGAGCTAGTGAAGATAGATGCAAAGTCGATAGGCGTTGGGCAATATCAGCATGATGTGAATCAGGTGCAACTGCGCGAAAGTTTGGATAGAGTAGTGGAGAGTTGTGTAAATTCAGTAGGCATCAATGTGAATACAGCAAGTAAATCGCTGCTGACTTATGTATCTGGACTTGGCCCGACGTTGGCGCAAAATATCGTCAATTACCGTGCAGAAAATGGTACAATTAAGTCGCGTGCTGCCTTGAAAAAAGTACCACGTATGGGTGCGAAAGCCTACGAGCAATCGGCAGGTTTTTTACGAATTCGAGAAGCAAAAAATGCGCTTGACAATACTGCTGTTCACCCTGAAAGCTACCACATCGTGGAGCAAATGGCGAAAGACCAAGGCGTGAAAGTGCAGGATTTAATAGACCAAAAGGCATTGCGCGAAGCGATTGATTTAAAAAAATACGTAAGTGATACCGTAGGGCTGCCAACACTACGAGATATTCTAAATGAATTAGCAAAACCTGGACTCGATCCGCGTGGCAATGCGAAAACCTTTAGTTTTGCGCCAGGCATTAATAAAATCGGAGATTTGAATGTCGGGATGATTGTGCCAGGTATCGTGACGAATGTGACCAATTTTGGGTGCTTCGTAGATATTGGAATCAAAGAGAATGGTTTGGTACATATTTCACAATTGGCGAATAAATATGTGGATAAACCTGCCGATGTCGTGAAACTACAACAAGAAGTACAAGTGAAAATCATGGAAATAGACCTCAAGCGTGGGCGCGTGGCTCTTTCCATGAAGGCAGTAGGGGAGTAAATAGTCGGATATAATGAAAATTAAAATTAAAAATTTTAATTCGATTCAAATAATTGATTGTTAAGGGAATCGGCAATAAATAAAGTGCCCATTATGGCGCAGGTGTTTTCTTCTTCTAAAGAATTGAAAAAATCATTGCATAGCCATAGCTACGGACTTATTTTTTCGATTTTTTAGAAGGAAACCCGCCTGCTCCGCTTGTTCGG
>CALGLY010000516.1 GCA_937959095.1 uncultured Saprospiraceae bacterium | reverse complement strand
ATCAGACTTGGGCAAACTTAAACGAGTAGCCCTCATCACTCATAATTCATCACTCATCACTCATCACTCATCACTCATAGCTAAAAATAATGGCAATAAAACAACGGAGCAAATCCTTGAAATCGAAAGGCGATGGACTCTCTAGCGGATTTTTTCAGCTACAAGTATTGAATGGCAAAGAAGCGGTGGATGTACAGTTTCCTAGCTTCGTAGATAAAGTGGCTGCGAAGGGCTATGCTGGATTAACACCTACGCCGCTCGAAATCTTCCAGTTGAATATTGGAAAATTGTGCAACCAGACTTGCGCACACTGCCATGTAGATGCTGGCCCTGATCGCAAGGAAGAAAATATGGATAGAGCAACGCTAGAGCGTTGCTTGGAAATCATAGCCAGCGTACCGACTATTCATACGGTAGATATTACGGGAGGTGCGCCAGAGATGAATCCGCATTTTCGGTGGTTTGTGGAAGAGGTACGAAAACTAGGCAAACAAGTAATTGATCGCTGTAATTTAACGATTATCGTTGCCAATAAAAAATACCGCGATTTGCCCGAATTCTTGGCAAAACACCAAGTGCAAGTTGTATCGTCCCTACCCTATTTTAGTAAAAGTAGAACAGATAGTCAGCGCGGCGATGGGGTATTTGAAGCCTCTATTGAAGCCCTGCAACTCCTCAATGCAGTAGGTTATGGACAAGAGGGAACAGGACTCACGCTTGATTTAGTCTATAATCCATCTGGGGCATTTTTGCCTGCTTCGCAAGAGACCTTGCAAGCAGAATTTAAGCGGCAACTGAAACGGAAATACGATATTGATTTCAATAGTCTCTTCGCCATCACCAATCTTCCGATTAGTCGCTTTTTGGATTATCTTTTACAGTCGGGTAACTATGAAGAATATATGGAAAAACTCGTAGAAGCCTACAATCCTGCTACCGTAGAAGGATTGATGTGTCGCAATACCATTTCTGTGAGTTGGGATGGTTATCTCTACGATTGCGATTTCAATCAAATGCTCGACCTGAAGGTAGCTGCGAAAGGACAGCACCTCAACGATTTTGACATTGAGGCTTTAAAAGATAGAAAAATCGTCTTGAATCAGCATTGTTATGGTTGCACGGCTGGTGCGGGTTCTAGTTGTGGTGGAGAGATTGCTTGATGCTTCCAGCAACGTGATAACTGAACTTTAGATCAAGTCTATTTAGTGGACAGGCGACTAAGGCAACGTCCAAGAATAAATTAGACATTTTATACTGTTCTTCCTGCCCGAACAAGCGGAGCAGGCGGGTTTCCCTCTAATAAATCTTAAAAAAGCCTTATTTAGCGAGGCTATCCGCGCCTGCCTGACGGCAGGGGTTTTTGAAGATTTATTAGAAGAAAAAATACTTAGTCTAAAATTGTCTAGTTTATTCTTGTATGTTCCCTTAGTCGTCTGTCCACTACAAACAAAACCTTCAAAATTTTGCCCTAAACCGCATTCTGCTTTATTTAAGACCTCAAAAATGCAACGAAAAAGTATTCCCTCCGTTCCTTAGAGTTAGGAAGTCTTAAAATTCATATTATGCCTCTTATTTATATAAATAATTGTATATATTTGTTTTTTAGATTTTAAAATTAGCGAATACTACAATCGGGTAAGTAAGTTTTAGTAAGCGTTTTTTTTGATAACGGAATATAGCAATCACAAGCTCCAATATCATAACAACTACTTATCTCTATCCATTTCGCTGCATAATTGCCTATAGTACAACAATTCCAGTCGTTCCATATTTGCTTCGTGCAGATATGTCTTTGATGTTATTGCTAATGAATTAAGACGAACGGAATTATGCACACTATTCAAAAATCGATACTCCTAAGTTGCTGTATGCTTTTGTTTTGCATGCCACTATGCGAACTAGCAGCACAGTCTACCGTGAAGGCAAACCTTACCTACTATAAGGGCATTTCGTCTTTGAAGCGAGGCAAGATGGATAATGCAGTGCGGCAATTCAAGCGCGTATTGCGTGAAAATCCGAAGCATAATGCTGCTTGTTTAGCCCTCATCAAGTTACACTTAGCAGCAGGGCATGAACGAAAAGCTGCTCGAATGCTTAACTATCTTGCCCATGCAGATGGAGACAAAACGCAGCTAGAACGCGACTATTATTTAGCACATCTCAATATATTACTTCAGCGATATCCTGCGGCACGCACGCACCTAGAACAACTTGTGACGAATGCATACGATGTAGAAAATCCTGATTTTTCGATTTTAGCACGCTGCTATAATGCCCTTGGCTATTTGAATATCATTCAAAGTAAAAATCGCAAAAGTGAAGGCTATGTCTTCACGCATTCTAATATATTAGAACGTTCCCGCATCATGTTTGAAGAAGCATTGAAATATAATGCTCAGAATGCAAGTGCTTTTACCAACTATAGCAAAATCAATAAATTATTGGATTTATCTCCAAGCATGATTTTACCGTACCAGCCAAATGATTTTCTAGAAGAGGATGTAAATGAAAAAATAAAAAAGGAAGCAGCCACTACAGACATTGTGTATGAAGAAGAATTGCTTCCTGAGCAAATGAGTTCCTTATTAGAGTATTCTTCTACTTATGATGAACTGCTACTGATGATAGATGTGTCGGGTTCTATGCGTGTCCCATTGAAGAAAGGGGTAGATAAAACACGCTTCGATGTGATGAAAAACCTGACGTGTTATTTACTAGATAAAGTGAATGACAAAACCCGCATGGGCGTAGTGAGTGTAGGTGGTGATTGCGGCAATCAGCCAAGTCTACGCAAAAAAGTGGAGCGCAACAATCGCATTACCCTAGCCAGTGCTATCAGTAATGTAAAAGTGGATGGACATACACCTATCAACGATGCAATTCTTATTGTGCCAGAATTATTTCGAGCGAAGAAAAATAAGAAAGGAATCGTACTCATCACGGATGGCATGGAAAGCTGCGATCCGAATGAAACCTGCAAACTAGCCGCTTGGCTGGGGAGCGAAAACATCACGCTACATGTACTAAGTTTCTTAGAAGAAAAAGTCCATCCAGAGGAATATTCTAGCTATACCTGCATGGCAGCAACTACAGGCGGCACACTTTCTAGTCTGAATAAAGATGATGCGATACAGGAGAATGATTATCAATTCATCAATGAAGAAAAACTCCTATTGCCACCATTAAAGATTGATACAACGGTGCAAGTTCGCACGAGCGTTGCAGCGCTTTAAGGCAACGAACAAGAATAAATTGGCATATGAAAATATCTTTTCGCACTATATTTCAGCTTTTTTCTCGCCCGTAGCTATGGCTATGCCCTCGAAAAAGAGCTTTATCTAGCACAAAAAGCTAACTTTCATATACGCAATTCTTATTTCTGAACAACTCTATTGGCAGGCATTTTCAAAAATGTCTGCCAATTTTTTTTGACACAAAAACACCCTCCAAACTACTTTTCCTCTCCATAGATTTCTTCTCAATCGCGGTAAACTCCCTCCTTTTTTGTGGAAAAGCAAAATTCTCTGTACTTTTCGGTTTAATTGGAAAAACTCTTTGACCAATTCTATGCATCAAGCAATTAATTACGGATTTTATCAAAGGGTTATTTAACGTGTTTTAACTGATACTTCTCTATGAGAGCATTATTGTGGTTTTTATTATTCTTAGTATTTGCAGTTTTTGCGCGATGGTGGTATGTATGTGAGCATAGAGGCTTATGCGGAGAGCAGGTGAGTGATCGTGCCATGAGTTTGAAGCTGATGGATGGCGATAAAACGATATTGGAAGGCTTCGAAGAGTTCCAATTTGATACAACGCGCATCTCCCCCAACCTAACTGCGAATAACGAAGAATTTCTAGATAAAGTAGCTGCCTACTTGAAGGGAAATCCTGATAAACACCTTAGTCTCACGGGCTACTATCGCCCAAGTGAAGCGGATTTCAGTTCAGGCTTTTTCGAGAATTTAGGCGTAGGACGAGCGGATAGGATTCGAGGCTTGTTAGTGCGTAGAGGTATTGATGAGAAACGCATTACCTTAGACTATAAGCAAAGCGAAACGGAAGCACTAAGCACACCACTTAGCTTTTCTACCTATATGCCACAGCCCGATGATTTTGATAAAACGGCTTTCACCTTCACGAATATGACCTATTCGGATGCTAATTTTGAATATAATTCAGCCGCATTCAAGCCTGGTACACAATTAAAATCCTATGCTGATTCGGTGAAAACCTTTTTGGAATTGAATCCTGGGAAGTCTCTGCGCATTATTGGGCATACCGATAGTATCGGAAGTGATGCTTATAATAATAATCTAGGATTGAAACGTGCAGAAGAAGCACGAGGCTATTTCAAAAGCTTAGGCGTAAAATCTGAAATAGATGTAGCCAGTGCTGGAAAAGCACGTCCTGTTGCTCCCAACTCAAAAGCAAAAGGCGTGGATAATCCAGAAGGACGACAAAAGAATCGCAGAGTAAATTTTGTGATTGAAGATATAAAATAGCTAATGGCTTCGCCAAATTGAAATTGGATAATTGAAAAATTTTAATTTGGAAAGCCGTTACTACTTTCTATAAGGCAAAATAAAATAATAAATTAGCCACTTTATGCTGTCCTTTTTCCTTCTAAGAATACTTTGAAAAGTCTTACGTAGCTAGGTTATGTGCGGTTTTCAAAGCATCCTTAGAAAAAAATGACTAGCCTAAAACGACCAATTTATTAATTTAATTTGCCTAAAATAAATAATATTCAACCATCATATCAATGAAGAATTTTGATTTTTCTACCCTTTTAGATATGCTCTCGCATGACGTAAGTCTTGGGTTATTGGCTATCATGTTTATTTCTTTCTTGTTTGGAACGTTTTTT
>CALGLY010000515.1 GCA_937959095.1 uncultured Saprospiraceae bacterium | reverse complement strand
GGAATCGGGATAATATAAAGCACATAATTGAACCACTTCCCGATGTAGAGACTCGTAGCGGTTTCATTAATCCAAATACGGATTTTTTCAGGGCCAACCCAATAGGCAACCAAAGCCGACTCTAAGAAGCCAATAAACATAAAGGTATAGCCGCTGATGAAATGATCTAGAATATCAAGATAATAAAGTCCTCCGCCAAAGGTGAGTGGAATGCCTAGCACAAAGGTCAGTATAAGTAAACGCGTGGTGAGTTGGAAATGGGTTCCCCAATCAGGAAACATATCCCGCAGACCTGCTACGATTTGCTCGACTGCCGCAAAAATAGAATCAATAGCTAAGGTGATGACCGTGAAGAATAAGAGTGCAGCGAAGAGAATTTTCATACTGGGCATCATTGCTATTGCCGTTGGGAAAACGATGAAAATGAGTGGCGGCCCACCTGTTGCTGCTTCCGAAAGCGGAACGCCTTGCTGCTGTGCCATGAAGCCTAGCGTGGAAAATACCGCAAGTCCTGAAAGAATAGAAACGGTGAAATTACCTACTAAAATCATAGCGGAAGAACGTGGAATCTCTGCCTTCGGATCACGATAGCTGCCCGACATCGTGAAGTAACTCGTAGCTAAAGCGGCACTAAAAAAGGCTTGTCCGATAGCGGCTTGCCAAAGTTGTAAATTAGCTAAGGCAGACCAATCAGGAATGAAAAGCGCACGTAATCCATCGCTTGCGCCTGGCAGGGTGACTCCTCGAATAATGAGAATGACCAAGAGTAAAAAGGGTAGGGTAGCGGTGACTATAATCACCTTTGATACGGATTTTAGTCCCTTGCGAAGACTCCAAAGAATGAAGGCATAGCTAAGCAAGAGGCACACAAACACCGGCCATTGCCATTGTCCCATTTCATTGATGCTAGGGCTTAGGCCAATAATTTCTTGCATAAAGTAATTGGAAGGATCGGCTATAAAATCGCCACTAAATACTCGAAAAAAGTACTGTACTGCCCAAGCCATCACAGGGGTATAGTAGGTGACCATGAAAATAGTGGCGAAGATAGGAATGCAATAAATCCAGCCTGTACCCGACTTTAGTTTTTCTAAACTTACTGGCCCACTCGCTTGAAAGCGTTGTCCTAGTATGGTCTCAAATAACATCAAAGGATATACAATGAAAATATTGGCGAGTAGCAATACGAATATGAATGCGCCGCCGCCATACTCATAGGCGAGCATCGGGAAACGCCAAAGATTACCTAAACCTGCTGCTGCACCTACTGCGGCAAGCATATAAATAAATTGACTAGACCAACGTGGGCGGGTAGTACTCATAAAGTTGTGGATTGTGTTTTCAGAGCCTAATGATAATGAAAAGTAGGCTTATTTTGGAAATCAGTTTGAAAAGTTCCTAGTGATATCTTACATTTGCGCCGCTATTTGAATTTAGTCTAAATAAAATCATTTTCCGACAAATTTCTTCGGCTTTGCCACAGAATTTTTCGGAAAACCAATAAAACAATAGATGATTAAGCATTCTAGCAATCCAACGAGTAGGAATGAATTAGGCACACGTATGGCATTTCCCTTAGCAGTGGTGCAAGGAAAGAGTATGAAGAAAAAATGTTGTAAGAAACATAAGAAAGGAAAACGTTGTAAGCGATGTCCTGGGCGAGTATAATTTTTCGGAGAACCTAATTTTTAGGCATAGATAGAATCCACTATATTCTATCTATGCCTAATATTGGAAAGGGGAAAAAATCGAGTCTTAAATTACGGTATAGTAAACGTTGATGAAGCCATCACACCCATATGATTTCTATGCCTTAAAGCTATATGAAATGTACCTGAAGGTAGCGTAGCTATCGTAATATTAGAAGAACCATCAATATCTACTATGTCTCCATCGCGCTGAATTAAAGCAGCCCGCTCAAAGATGACTGTAGTAGGCGAAGTGGCATCCCGAATTTCGATAAGTATCCAGTCTACTATAGTATTTCCTCCCGAATTCACTAAAACTACTGGCGTTGTCGTTTGCCCTGTTCCATAAGGATCGCTCAAAGGAAGAATGGTTCTTAAATCACTCCGCATGGTAGTAATACCTAGATCCGTTGCTCCTCCAAGAATTGCACGCAAATCTAAGATGATAGGTGTTCCTGCTGATACTGGTGCTGCACCAAACTCAAAAGCTCCTAAATCTGGTGCGCCATCGCGTGCAAAAACTCTTTGATCGGTACTTTCTGCTCCACTTCCTACATCTATAGCTGGGCTAGTAGAGAGAAGTGCCATGGTAGGAGTCGCTCCTCCATTATCAGTAACTGGCGATAGCAAAGGGTTAGCACTATAAGGAAATGAAGGACAAACTCCTGAACAACTTCCAACTAAATTTGCATTGGGGGTTGAAATAAAACGAGTGGAATAAATATCTTCTGGTGTACCAAAGAAACCAACCGTATTGCTATATACAATGGAATTACTCATTGTCAGGGTAAGTGTATTATTGATGCCTCCTCCAGCAGCAACGGTAGCAAAGGCAGAATTACTAGCTATAGTAGCGTGATTTATTGTCATTACACCTGCATTTCGGATACCTCCGCCACTACCGAAAGTAAAGTTTCCAGAAATAGTGGTGTT
>CALGLY010000514.1 GCA_937959095.1 uncultured Saprospiraceae bacterium | reverse complement strand
CATAACCAGTTATGTTCCCAATTTTGCGCCTGCTTGTAGCAGACAAGCCTCGAATACTAAAAAAATAAGCTTAGTCAAAATACAAATAAACTTTTGTTACAGTGTACTAAGGAACGAGTCAAAATTTGTTTAGTTATTTTTGACTCGTTCCCGAGATCAATAACTCTCTTTCTTGATTTCTAAGTTGTAAAAAAATAAGGCTTTTCCAGTTCCTACCTTGTTTTAATTTCCACTACCCAATTCCGCTTTTTTAGCAGCCAATTGCGCCTCCACTTCTTTGAGTTGACGTTGCATCTCCTCTATTTTTTTACGCTCTTCTGCTATTTGCGTAGCGGTATCATTTTTCACTTTCGTGATTTGTTCTTTTGCTTGTTGCTTTGCCGCATAAATTTCATCAGAACTTTCTTTCTTTATCTTACTAACTTCCTCCAATGATGCTTTACGTGCTGTTTCTGCTTCTTGATTATATTGTGCTTTTTTCTCTTTATTTTCTTGTAAAACAAGCGCAATCTCCTCTGTAGAGCGTTGTTTTGCACTAGCTATTTCTTGTCGTGCTGTTTCTTCTGCGGTTTTCATTTCCGCTTGCAAATCTGTCTTTCGCTTATTCGCATCTTGCACGGCTTTTGCGATTTCTTCGCTGGCTTGTTTCTTCGTAGCAGCTACTTCATTCGCCGATTTTTCTTTTGCTTCTGCTATCGCTGCTGCTGCTGTTTCTCGCGCTTTCAAGGTCGCTAGCGTGACTGCTTCACGTTGCTTTGCCGCATCTTCTTGTAGCGTTTTCATTTCATTGGCATGCTGTTCGCGTGTTGCTTTTATTTCCTTTGCTGCGGTTTCCTTTGCCTTTGCTACATCACCCGCTAAAGCTTGGCGTTCATTCGCTCCTTTTTCTCTAGCTTCCTGCACGGCTTTTGCTTCTTCTTGCTGAACTTGTGCAATGGCTTCTGCTGCATTGCGCTTTGCTTCTGCTGCTGCATTTGCCGATTCTTGCTTTGCTAAAGCCGTTTTTTCTTTTGCTGTTGCTATTTCCTGTGCCGCTGTTGTGCGGGCTTTACGCACCTCTTCAGCCGCTTTTTCGCGGGCAGCTACTGCTTCTTCTGCGGAAAGTTTTTGTACTTCTTTTTCTTTCTTTTCTGCATCTGCAATGGCTTTGGCTGCTTCTGCTTGTATTGTTTTTATGCGTTCTTCCGCTGTTTCTTGCGCGCTAGCCACAGTACTTGCGTATTGTGTTTTCGCTTCATCCGCCGTTTTCTTAGCCGACTGAATCGTAGTACTCGCTGTTTCTTTTGCTTTGCTTACTTCCTCTTGTGCGCGAGTACGAGCTGCGGCTACTTCTTCTGCGTTTTTCTTCCGAATTTCTTCTTCCTTTGCTCTTGCATCGGCAATGGCAGCAGCTAATTCATCCTGAACACGCTTGATTTCAGTACTCGCTTTTTCTTTCGCCGATGTTACTTCCGTTGCTATCTTCTGGCGTTCTGTTTCTGCATTTTGCTTGGCTGCGGCTACCTTTTCAGCTTCTTCTGCATTTATCTGCTGAATCGCCGTCGCTGCCTTTTCTTTAGCTGCCGCTACATCTTGTGCGCTTGCAACTTTTTCTTGCTCGGCATTTGCTTTGGTCGCTGCTACATCTTGCTGTGCAGTTTCGCGTTCGTTGGCTACTTGCTGCTTTATTACATTCACCTCTTCGGCAGCACGTTTCTTATTTTCGGCTACTTCCACTGCGGCATCTTGCTTTTGGCGCGCTACATTTTCGCGTATTTCAGCCATTTCAGAGGCACTTGCTTCTTGTAGCAATGCTTTTTCTTCGGCTATTTTTCTGCGTGATTCGGCAAGTTCTAATGCAAATTTTTCTTTTTCTAAAACGGCATTTTCTCGCACTTGTGCTACCTTTTCTGCGGTTTCTTCTTGCACTTGTAAAATTTGCTCTGCAGCCGTCTTTTTAGTTGTCACTACCTCTTCTGCGGTTCTGTTTTTCTCCGTTTTTGCTTTTTCTCTCGCGGTCTGAATAGCTGTTGCTGTTTCTTCTCGAATACGCGTAAGTTCAGACGTGGAATTTTCGCGTGCGCTTGCTATTTCATCTGTATATTCGAGCTTTGCTTGCTCTAGTTTTTCTTTTACTGCTTTTATTTCATTTGCTGCATTTTCCCTTGCCGTTGCTACTTCTTGGGCCGATTCGAGCTTCGCTTTCTCTATTACTTCGCTTGCTTTTGCCCGTTGTTCTTGTACATCTAGATTTATTTTTTCAATTTCTGTATTCGCTTTTTCTCTAGATTCTTGTACCGATTGAGCCACCGCTTTCTGCGATTCTTCTATTTCTTCTTGCGATTTTTTTCGTGCAGTTAATACCTCTTCTGCGTACTCTTGTTTCTTTTTTGCTGCTTCTTCTCTAGCCGCCGATACTTCTTCTTGAATCTGCGTTTTTATTTCACCTGCTTTCTTCTCTTCTAGCTGAATCTCTTCTTGTAATTTTCGCTTAGTTGCCCCTAATTCTTTTTTGAGCTTCGTCAATTCTTCATCGCTCAAATCCTCTACATTCACAGCGCGTTTCTTCAAGGAAGAAGTCGCGCTTATTGGTTTTCCCGAACTAGCCGTAGGAAGATCAGCATTTACGGATACATTCTTTACTAAATTTGGATCGAGTTTACTCGTAAAGCAAACTGCTTTTTTCTGAAATTCATTTTGTCTTCCAGTTGCTACGGTTAGTTTTCGCATCTGGTTGGAGGTATTATTTTTGAGATAAAGCGTACCGATAGCGGTGCTAGAAAACCATTGAATAGCTGCTAAGTCGAGTTGTAAGATATTTTCATAGACAGGTGTGTCACCAGAACGATTTGTTTTTGGAGCTTCTATGAAACGGTAGGCTTTTCGGACTTGATTGACATCCATAAAGATAATTTCATCACCTCTGTTTAACTTCTCTCCTGCCTTAGATAATACCTTGGCTAAAACGCCTCTAGTATCATTCATCAAAGTAATCGAGTAGCTATAATTTCCACGTACTACCATCGTCTGGTCTGCTGAACGCAAGATGTGGATATTGTCAATCTTTTTATCTTCTGCAATAGCTCCTGCACAGTTCTGTGAGAATGCAGAAATACTAACTAATAAGATAAGTGAGAGTAGAAATATGTGCTTCATTTTAAACAGTTTAAACTGCTAGAAAAATTAGTTTATAACGATAACGACGGTTTCAAGGGGACGTATTGGTTTATGTAAAGCAAAGTTTCAAACTTAAAATATTTCGTAACAATATATCACTTTTATACTTTAAAGACAATTTAAACTGTGTAGAGGAGTTATATTACTTAGTTTAAGGTATTTTTATAACCTCCTTCATTACTCCTTCCTAATATTCAACTACTCCTTTATAAAAATATTGCCATTATATTTCGGAATTATATTTTTTTCCTCCGCTACTTCAAATAAGGTTTGTACGGCTTTTTTTCCTTCTTGCCCTAAATTTCTAGTGAATTTGTTAACATACAATTGAATGTGTTGCTGCATCACATTGGTATCCATTTCTTGGGCATATTGACTTACATAAGGTAAGGTTTCTTCAGGATGTTCTTGCGCATAGATAACGCTGCGCTGCATCACGCGATTTACTTTCTGCTGCATCTTTAAGGGAAGTTTTCGTTGCACCACAATACCACCTAGTGGAATAGGCATTTTATAGGTATCTTCCCAATATTCGCCCATATCTCGAATCTTTATCAAGCCTTTTTCTTGATACGTAAAGCGATTTTCATGTATAATTAAACCTGCATCTATTTCGTCTTGAAGCACGGCTTTTTCAATATCTGAAAAGAGCATCTCTTGCCCTTCAGCTAGAGTCGGATAGGCAAGTCGGAATAGAAAATTAGCGGTCGTATATTTGCCAGGGATGGCGATGCGGGCTTGTTCTAATTTTTTTAGTGAAAGTTGTTTTTTTGCAATGAGTAGTGGCCCGCAATTGTTGCCTAGCGCACTTCCTGCGTCTAAAAGTGCGTAATCACTCAATAAGTGGGCAAAAGCATGATAACTTAATTTAGTGATGTCCAAGTCTTTGGCAAAGGCTTTCTGATTCAGTTCTTCTACATCAGCAAGTAACACCTCGAATTCTAAGCCTTCGGTATCTACTTTTCCATGTAGCATGCCGTAGAAGATAAAGGTATCATTGGGGCAAGGCGAAAAGCCTAGTGATAGTTTCATTTTTTTATGATTTAATTTAAGTTGTGTCGCAACTTAAGGTTAAATAACTAAACAAGCAATAGACATTTTTGATTTAAAAAATAGGTTCTTCGTTCACGAAAGCCATCAAAAAATCAAAAAGTGTATCTTCGGGCTTCTTTTTTAGCCCCAAAAATCGAAAGGAATGAAGTATAAATAAAGCATGATAAAATACAGAAAAGATACGAATAATATAGCTACCCTTATTTTGGATATGGGTAGCAATAATAGTGTGAATGTCATAAACCACGAGATTGCAGAGGCTTTTGTACCTGTGTTGAAGTATTTGAAGAAAGAGAAGTCGAAAGGTACATTGCGTGGAATTATCATTACTTCTGCGAAGCGTAATTTTTTGGAAGGCGGTGATTTAGAGTATATTTCAAATGGCAATACTCCAGAAGAAGTCTTTGATTTTGCAGAACGTTTGAAGCGGATTTTTCGGGCATTGGAGTATCCTGGTGTACCTGTGGTAGCAGCTATTAATGGACATGCGCTCGGCTTAGGTTTTGAAATGGCCTTGGCTTGTCATCATCGTATCGTGGTGGATAGTCCGAAAATACGTTTAGGACTTACCGAAATCGGCTTAGGATTGATGCCTAGTGGTGGCAGTGTCATCCGTCTGATGTGGCTGATGGGGATTGAACGAGCTTATAAAATACTTACAAGCGGACGACGCTACAACCCGCAAGTTGCCCACAGTCTAGGGATTATAGATGAATTGGTGGCGGATGAAAAACAGTTACTTAGCAAAGCAAAAGAATGGTTGCTGAAAGCTCCCGAAGGTCGTCGTCCTTGGGATAGAACGGATGGAAGTATTCCCGCAGGAACAGCCGCAGCTGCAGAAGTGGCTGCCGTTATTCGTCGCTTAAATATTGACTTAGTAAAGAGTTCGTATAAAAATTTCCCCGCCCAACATGCTATATTGAATGTATTGGCAGAAGGCTCGAAAGTAGATTTTGATACGGCTACACGCATAGAGAGTCGCTATTATACAGGCATCGTGTGTCGGCAGGAGACGAAGAATATGATTCAGGCTTTTTGGGTAGATAATAGCAC
>CALGLY010000513.1 GCA_937959095.1 uncultured Saprospiraceae bacterium | reverse complement strand
TAGTGAGACCATGTGCGCCAGAGTAGTCATATAAAGCGACATTAGAGAATGCCGTTGTAACGGTCATTTGCTCATCTTGCGAATTGTTTCCTACCGTTGCGTACTTATCAGTGATACCGATAACTGCAATACCTGTGCGCTCTAGTACGAGGTTGTCACCTGCACTTCCTGCCACTACGGTTGCGTCTGTGAGTGAAGATGGAACGCCATAGTTTCCATTTTTAAAGTCAAGTTGATTATGTGCTTGTATTAAGTTTACGATGTCGTTATTGACAGGTAATTGTGCATTATTATTCGGATCGTGCGAGAAACGCTGTCCTGTATTGAATACATTATACATATCCTCAAAGAAAATCTGAGGATTACCATCCATCGCTATAATAGTAGCATAAGCTGCTGCTAGGCGTGGTTCGGTAGGTGTGATGTGCGCGGACAATTCGCTACCTGTATTCCAACTTGTTACGTTTCCATTCGCGGCCAAGTTCGGGCGATAGGTATCGTGATTATTTACAAAAGGCACGGTTCTATGCACATAAGTAGAAATAGCTGGATAGTATTCCACACGATTCGCGCCTGTTTGTTGTGCGCTTGGTAGCAATTGCATATCAAAACCACCTGAGCCATACACCATATTATATAGACCACCTGTACCATCGAAGGCTCTAAGGTTGAAATCGAATACACCTGCGCGCTTCATTACGTTTCCGTACCAAGCATCCAAATCACCTGTAGAACCAACATATTCACCTACTGCAAACATGGCATCTGTACCATTCGCCCAAGCTGCATTTTGTTGCAAATTATAGATAAAGTCTTCTGTCGCTTCTGTATCAAAATGCTTTACGGCATCAATGCGGATACCATCAAAGCCTGTTTGCTTCTTGTACCACACCATCCATTCGCGCATATTTTTACGCATATAACCATTATCCACACCGCCTGTTTGTGCAGGATTGTAGATGGCATTCGAACTTGTACCGTGTGCATTATCGCCATAGTCAATATCTGGACCGAAATAAGCTTCACAAATCGGATCGCCTGGTGTACATACATCAGGATTGAAGAAATTGGCGAAATTCTTCGGGAAGCGACCTTCGCGACTTAGGTATTCTGCTGCTGTTTGATTGGCTACCATATCCGCGATAGGTGTACCGAAACAAGCATAACGGAAATTGTAATACATATCACCTGCCGAAGCGGGGTCAATACCACCAAGCCCTACATTTTCACTACCTGCACCAATCACATGATTAGGTACTACATCTTGTATTACTTCAATACCATTGGCGTGCATAACTGCAATCATACGAAGGAGTTCATCCTTTGTACCGAGGCGGGTTTCTGTCGCGCCTTTCTGATATTTATCTCCTAAATCATAATGATCGAATGGTGCATAGCCTACGCCACGAATTGTTGGATCAAGTGAAAGATTCTTTATGGATGGTGGAATCCAAATTGCATCTACACCTGCCATACGGAAACGTGGTGCAAGGTCTGCTAAGTAATTTGACCAACCATCAGGATAATCATCGTGTTCATAATCCCACCAGAACGCTTGAAGGATTACTTTCTTTACGGTGCCACCAGGAGTTGGAGGAGTACTACTACAGGCACTAGCGCAAGAAATCCAGCCGCCATCGTAACAAGCATCGCCTGTTTGGAATAAATCAACAGTCTGATTTGCACCATTACAAGAGAAAATAATATTTGCTGTAGAAGCATTTATCGTAAATTCGTAGCAACCATCGCCATCAGGGTCAGCCATTGGCGAACCAGGCCAAGTAACAGGCGTATTCGTGCCACCATCGGTATCCCAATAGTAGATATATGGATCAGTACAATTCGCCCCTGCTGCATTCCAAGTCAATGTCATACTAGCTGCAGGGTTGAAGGTGTAAGTTTCTGTAGCACTACTAGAATTATTCGTACCATCCGTAGAGATAGCCGTAATAGTCACTGCCGAACCACCTGAAACTGTAAATGGCCCAGCATACAAAAGGCTAGACGTGGTAGGAATTGTACCATCTGTCGTATAGTAAATATTCGTTGCATTCATAGAGGTCAAGGTAATTGTACCTGAACCACTTGGGAAGTTCGTACTTGCTGGTGAAATAGCAACTGTTGGCATCGTTGTTGGGCAAGTTACCCAGCCAGCATCATAGCAAGCATCTCCTGTTTGGGATAAATCAGCAGTCTGATTGGCACCATTGCAAGAGAAAATAATATTAGCAGAATTAGCTGCTATAGTGAAATCATACCAACCGTCACCGTCTATGTCTACCATTGGCACACCTGGCCAAGTGACAGGATTGTTTGTTCCACCATCGGTATCCCAATAGTAAATATAAGGATCAGCACATCCTGCTGCTTGTGCATTCCATGATAAGGTCATACTAGCAGCAGGATTGAACGTATAAGTCTCTGTTGCTACGCTTGAATCCGTTGTACCATCTGTAGAGATAGCATTCACGGTTACTGCTACACCACCTGATACCGTAAATGGTCCAGTATAAAGCGTGCTAGAGGTAGTTGGTGTCGTGCCATCTGTCGTATAGTAAATATCTGTTGCATTCGTAGAAGTCAAGGTAATTGTACCTGAACCACTTGGGAAGTTGGTGCTTGCTGGTGCGATAGCCACTGTTGGCGTTGTTGTTGGGCAAGTTGTCCAATTAGCATTGGTACTAGAGAGTGCCGACGCTCCATTATAACAGCCATCGCCTGCGTGGAATAAATCAGAAGTTTGTGAACCATCGTTGCAATGGAAAATAATATTAGCCGAA
>CALGLY010000512.1 GCA_937959095.1 uncultured Saprospiraceae bacterium | reverse complement strand
ATATTGATCTGGCAAGACTTCCTTTACTACAAAACCCGCATTATTAAAAACACTTCGCCATGCTTCTAGGGTGTTTGCGCCCTGATGCCCTTTTTTATTCGCTATACCGAGAGCTGTTTTTATATTCCAAGTAGTTGTTTTTGAATTTCGTACCAAGAAACAATAGCGCGCATCCTTTGTACCTACTCTATACAGTTCTGCTAAAACATTATCTAAGTTAAGCATACGTTCTAGCGAACCGAGGCAGCTAATGAGTTCAAAGTTTTGATCTTTGAAAGGTAATTCTTCCGCATTTGCTACCTGTATACTTGCATTAGGTAGCTTTTGTTTTGCCTTTTCTACAGCTACCGATGAAATATCAATTCCATTGAGTTCGCAGCCATATTCTTGCGCGGCTTCTAGTAGTCGCCCCAAACCACAAGCTACATCGAGGAGTTTGTCTTTAGGCTGTGCTTCTAGCAATTCCAAGAAGATATAGTAGGCTTTCACTGGGCGCAAATACCACTCTCCACGTGTTTTGTACGTATTATCAAACCACGAAATGATTTCAGATTGTTCTAAAGATATATTATTCATGCTCATACTAAATAGCGTTTTGTGTGCGTGAAATAAGCCTTATAAGCTTGCCCATATTTATTTGTCAGAAAATTTTCTTCCATCAATACCTTAAAGTGCATATGCCCTATATAAGCCAGAATTCCAAGCAGGAAAATAGGAGATGGAATGCATATCCAAAGCCCTGCGAAAAGGAGATACATACCCACTAAGCCAGGGTTTCTTGTTCTAGAGAATAACGAACCCGTATGTAGCTTGAAGGAACTACCTTCTTGCTTATTTTCTTTTCGAATAGTGAGGACAGACGAAAAAGTAATCCAACGACCTAATAGAATGAATAGAATGCCTAGGATATAACTAGTTTCTGTCGGTTGGAATAGGAGGTAAATATTTTCAGGCTGCCACAAAAAATAGAATAGCGGAAAAAAGAAGGTGAGATAGACGAGTAATAGTGGTAAAACAAATATTATGATTTTTTTTAATTTAGGTAACTCAAATAAGATTTTAAATCTATCTGAATAAGAGGCAAGGAGTGCCTTGTCTGGATTCCAAATATTGACGGTAGAGGCTACTGAAGGCACATGAAATGCAATCAACTCTAGCGCAATACTCAAATAAGCCAAGATTGTAATCCATTTTGTCCATTCAAAAATTGACATACTCTTTCACTCTATTTTTTAAAATTTCATAAAACATTTCCCCTATTTCTTGCCATGTTTTAGAGGGCTTATTTATTCCAGTTCTTAGTTTTTTATAATGTTTTGAATCACTTAGAATAGGTCGAATTTCATTTGCAATAGCTTGGTCTTCGCTTGCTTGTAGATAATGAACAAAACCTGACTTTTCAAAGTGTTCATAAGCTCCGGAGCGACTTGAAATCACAGGGAGTTTGGTATTTATTGCTTCTGCAGTGACCATAGAATAGGTCTCATATTCTGAAAAGTGAAGCATTAAATCGGAACTTTTCAATACCTTATTTATTTCTTTATGTGCCACACATCCTCGGTAGAATACCCGCTCTTGAATACCTAATTCCGCTACTTTATCAGTCACCTTTTGAAAATAAGTTTTATCAAAATTAATATTTCCATATAATTCAAGCGTCCAATTCAAATCCTGTAATAGTGCCAATACATCTAGTAGCTGTAGGTGCCCTTTGCCTTTCACAAAATTTCCAATGCAAATCAGCTTAGTTGGTAGCACAGAATAGCTTGTCTTTTGCTTCCAATCGGTCAGCATACCAGGTTCTAGTAGGTGCAGTGCTTTTGTGACAGGAGCATAATTTTTCTGTAAAAAAGTTTGACTTCGCACACCCGTCACAACGATAGAAGACTTCTGGTAAATTCGGTTTAAAGTTTCTTTCTCTCGTGTGGTCTGTTCTTCTAATTCCAAAAAAATATCAGGGGGCAAGTGCATCAGCAAAACGATTGGAATATCTGTTCTTAAAATGAAAGTTTCCAGCTCATAAATCATCAAACTGTCTATTACAATAATATCCACTATTGTATCCTTCGCTTCTTCTGGATGATTTAAATAATCAACCTTTGCACCAAGCTGTTCTAGTTCGGAAAGAATATATTTATTATAGAGATAACCTCCCGAAATCTGATTAGGATTCCCTTTGTTGTAAAATTGAATCGTCATGCTGCCAAGTAAAATATTCCCAAAAAGAAATCGAAAAGGAAATAATAATCAGTAGGCTACCTACCAATAGCGAATAGTAGCGCATAGAATCTTCCAAAATAGTACCTAACAATAGAATGACAAAAAACGTACCTGCGATGAAAGCGGCATAGTTTTTTTTCTTTTCCTGAAAGTCTGCTTTTTTGAATACCATGGTAGTTACCCGAAATACATAACGCATGATTGCAGGCAATAAAATCCAGCTAGGAATGCCCTGAAATAAATAGTAGTAAAAACACATTCCTAATACAAATAGTGCATCTACCTCCATATCAAAGTACTGACCAAATACGGATGCCTGATTAAATTTCCGTGCTAAATAACCATCTACTGCATCTAGTAGCACACTTGCTGTAAGTAATAGACCTAAAGCAAGTCCTGATAAATAATTAGCATAAAATAAAGCTGAACATACAAGCACTAGTCGCAAAAAGGTTACCCAATTTGCATAGCCTCCAAAAGGGGAGAAATCATTTAGAAAATGCCTGTGTAAGGCAATAAAGTAGGTGAATGAGCCAAATCCAATAAGTAAAATAGGAAGTATGCTATTGGTTAGAAATGCCAAAATTGCTGCCAAAATCATTAATAAGGCATGCCTATCATTCCAAAAAGCTATCTTCATTTGACTTTTTTATTGACTCAATATATGTATACTTGATATATATAAATAATGTTTCAATTTGAAGGTCTTGAAACGTTAGAAGAAACTATGTTTTTTCAAAAATAAGGAGTGAACATAAAAAATAAATCTTGGATGTTTGCTAAGGCAAGTATAAAGATGAAAATTCGTACATTTGTCAAAAGGAATAAAAAAATAAACAATGCCCATTTATCATAAATTAGGAAAAATTCCTCCGAA
>CALGLY010000511.1 GCA_937959095.1 uncultured Saprospiraceae bacterium | reverse complement strand
TTATTCTAAAAAAACGAATGATTCATATAAAATCGTTTTAGTGAATAAAACGGGTTTAGCTTGTAGTGTAAAACATGTAGGCTTTGGAGTGAGTCAACTTTTGCCGATTATAGTAGAAGGACTAAACATGTCTTCAAATGGAACACTAATAATTGAACAACCAGAAATACACCTTCATCCTAAAGTACAAAGTCTATTGTATGATTTTTTATATGGTTTAACTTTACAAGGAAAAAAAATCATTATTGAAACACATAGTAATCATATTATTACACGAATGCGAAGACGTATTGCTGAGGACGAGAGCAATCAAATGGACAATCGTATTAACCTATCGTTTATAGAAAATAATGTTTTCAGAACTCTTGAGTTAGATGATTATGGTGTGCTGAATTATTTCCCTAAAGATTTTATTGAGCCTTCCAATGTAGAACTTCGCGCAATTGTAAAAGCTCAAATGAGCAAACGCCTAAAACACGAATCTTAAATATGGATTTTTTTGCAGTATTAGATGTATCAGCTTTTATTTGGGACGAAAGACACTACAGTACTAATGAATACGAATATTTAAAATTAGCCGAAAATTTATCTAAACTGATTAGTGAATTTTCAACCGAAAAACCTAAGATTTTATTGCGAACCAGTTTTCTACAGGAAATAATGGCTAGTTTCCCTTATGGTAAAATGCTTCCATATTCTATAGAAAATCAAATACTTACCTTCCTATCAAATTCCACTAATAGTTTCATTACTTATCCAAAAAATGATGATAATGTTATTTGTTCCCCCGATTTAGCACGCGACTATTATAGCGAATCAATTCTAAACGAAATAAAATATCTAGCTTCAAGAGTTCATGCTGAACATAAGTTTTCAAATGTATATTTTACCTTTGTTTCTTTATGGCAAGAAAATGAAGTACATTTTACTACAAGTATTGGTGATACGAGAAAAGAACATGAAGTAATTGTTTGCGACAAAAAAATTGAAGACAATGATATGTTGAGCAATTTTTTCGTCCGCTTCAAACTCATATTCGAGCATAATCCTAAGCACGACCCTACTCCTTACAATTCGAAAGAAATGTGGGAGCAGTCTGATGATAAAGAAGGGTTTATATCAAGGTTAAGTTGTTATAATAGGAATGATAGTGATAATACTTTAGCACAGTCTCTGCTAGAAACAGCCTATAAATTTAAAAATCGTTATTACAATTACGACGAACAAAACGAAGTATGGGTTGTATTTCAAGCACATGAAGAACATAACAACAAGTATCACGGATACGACGAATACAATGAGGATAGCCCTGCTAAGATACCAAATGAAGTAAAGAAAAATATCAAGAAATAATTGATGAATCAATTTTCTCCACATATTGGCAAAAATGTCATTGAGACACTTACAACTGGGATGTATGACGACCCTCGATTTATTTTTAGGGAGTACATCCAAAATGCAGTCGACCAAATAGACGAGGCAGTAGAAAGGAATATTTTGCCTTCAAGAGAAGCAGGAAAAGTAGAAATTTATTTAAGTAAAGATGATAATCAAATTCTAGTAAAAGATAATGCGACGGGTATAAAAGAAGAAAATGTTGTGAGTTTTTTAGTCAATGTTGCTGCTTCTGTAAAAAACCCAGATAGGCGTAAAGGGTTTCGGGGTATTGGAAGACTCGGAGGATTAGCTTATTGTGAAAAACTTATTTTTGAAACTACTTATAAAGGAGAAAATGTTAAAAGCATTCTAACACTAGATGCTGTATTGCTGAAGAAAATTCTAAGAGATAAAAATTATACACAATCCGCTGCGAGCGCAATCAGTTTTATTACTAGTCTAGAAAAAGAAAAGGCTAAAGCAGATGAACATTATTTTCGAGTAAAGTTAAATGGTATTACAGATTCTAATTTATTCAATATCGAATACGTTCAAGAGTATTTGTCAATGGTCGCTCCTGTGCCATTCAATATGCCATTGAATGAGGGATTGAATGAGGAATTTACGTTAGTAAAGAAAATAAAAGATTATTTCAAAGATAACAGTGTCCCCTTAGATGAATACAATGTATTTTTAGAAGACGAACCAATATATAAAGCTTATAAAAATAAAGTTTTTGATAAAAATGGAGAAATCGCAAAATATAAAGAAAAAGACATAGTTTTTTTTGATGTAAATTTTCATAAAATAGAGAATTTACAAGGTAAATTAGTAGCTATACTATGGTATGGAGTCTCCAATAAATTGAATTTTCAATTACACTCTAAAAATATTGAAAGAGGGATTCGCTTAAGAAAAGCTAATATTGGTGTTGGTTCGGAAATTACGCTTAGTCGCTTATTTAGCGAAGAACGACAAAACCTAAACTATATTGGAGAGCTACATGCGATTAGTCCTGAACTAATACCTAATGCTCGAAGAGATTATTTTAATGATTCGCCTGCAACACAATTTATTGAAAAAAAATTAAAAGCCTTTTTACCTCATTTAGGAACACTAACTAGAAAATCCTCAAAAATATATAGTCATTTAAAAATCATCGATACTTATATAAGTAATTATATTTCTTGTGAGGAGAAAGATGATTTAACTCATGAAGAATATAAAAGCCTTAAAAAAGAAGAAGAAAAGGCTATAATATCTAAAAATGCTTTAAAGAATTTTGAAGAAAGCCAAGATAATGATATAAAAAATGTCTACAAGAATATAATAGCAAAAAGAGATCTCAAACTTCCTTCAATGGAAGATTTCGTCAATGAACCACTAGACGCTTATTTATTAACTACATTACAATTAGATAAGCTTAGTCCTGAAGAAAAAAATATCGTATTAACTATATACTCAATCATTGATAGTGAAAAAGACTTAACTTCCAATCAGAAAACAAGATTAAAAAAGAAAATCGCAGAACATTTCAACTAAAAGAATGACAAAAGCGCGCAACATATTACTAATAGAACCCAACTACAAAAATAAATACCCACCTATCGGGCTAATGAAAATCGCTACTTATCATCGTATGCTCGGAGATAAGGTAACATTCTATAAGGGAGATGTAAAGGAGTTTCTGTTAAATGATATTGTTACAGATTGTATTGCCAAGTTGAAATCCATTGACGCGAATATCAATTGGAAAAAACAGGAAGTCTCCATTCAGAAATACATCAAAACCAGACAACAAAAGTACCTACATGAAGCCTTAGCTGATGCGCCCAATATGTTTGAAGATGCGAATAGCAAACGCGCACTACTAGAAGTTTGGCTCAAACATTTCTGCGATTTCTACAAAAATAAAAAATACAAACAAGCCCCAAAATGGGATAGAGTTTATGTAACTACCCTATTTACCTTCTATTGGAAAATAACGATTAAAGCCATTCAAGACGCTAAACTCTTGGTGGATGATATAGAAAATGTGAAGCTAGGTGGTGTTTTAGCGTCTCTACTGAAAGGCGAAGTGGAAACAGAAACAGGCATCAAGCCCATAGATGGCTTACTAGATAAGCCTGGTATGCTAGACGATAATGATATTATCATTGATGACCTACCACTAGACTACTCCATTTTGGATGAAATAGACTATAAGTACCCAACGGGTAGTGCCTATTTCACTTTTATGACAAAGGGCTGCACGCGCACTTGTGCCTTTTGCTCTGTGCCAATTTTAGAACCCACTTATAAAGAAAAAATCCCGACTAAAGATAAATTTGAAGTCA
Source organism: uncultured Saprospiraceae bacterium (assembly GCA_937959095.1). Classification (GTDB taxonomy): domain Bacteria; phylum Bacteroidota; class Bacteroidia; order Chitinophagales; family Saprospiraceae; genus JAAUTG01. The sequence goes on along the minus strand of CALGLY010000511.1, from coordinate 3,872 downwards.
TCAATGAGCTATATGGTGAGCAGCAGAATCTGTTACTGATGGACAATAATGTGCTTGCCTCGCCGCGCTTCCCTGAGATTATTCAGGAAATAAAAGATATGGGTTTTTATAAAGGAGCAACTTTTATAGAACCCAATCAGTGGGAAATCATCATTCTAAATTTGAAAAATGGAGTGAACGATAAAGCTTATGTAAGACGCTCTTATAAGGTTTTGAAGCATTTCTTAGATAAACGAGCCAAGAGGAAAATGGCTCAAATATTTTATGATATACTAGAAAAATATCAATTATTACAACTTGAAACCATTACAAAGGAAAATCTTATCAAAGCAGATAAAGTGATTGCTCCTATCTTTGAAAGATACCGAGATAAAGTTCCAAAACGACGCAGTGTAGATTTCAATCAAGGAACAGACGCACGTTATGTGACGGAAGAATTTATGCGCTTAATGAGCGAAATACCAATTTACCCTTTGCGTATTGCTTTTGATTATTGGGGAATGAAGAAACAATATGAGAAAGCTGTACGATTGGCCGCAAAATATGAAATTGATCGACTATCAAACTATTTGCTTTACAATTTTAAAGATCGACCTCAAGACCTTTATAAACGCATGAAGCTCAATATTGAACTTTCAGAGGAATTAGAAATTCACATTTATTCTTTTCCAATGAAATATATTCCATTATTTGGCGAAGAAGCAAAACACAGAAAATACGTTGGAAAATTTTGGAATCAAAAATTCATTAGAGCAATCCAGGCTATTAGTAATGTAACTAAGGGGATTGTCCCGTCTGGAAGAGAGTTCTTTGAAAAGGCATTTGGAAGAAATATTGAAGAATATGAAGAGATCCTTTATATGCCAGAAACATATATCATATATCGAGAGCTTTTTGAAGTACAGCTTGGCTTGACAGAAAAGTGGCAAACATTGTTTTGGGCTTTAGAAGCAGAAGAAGCAGAAGAGGCTAAAAAAATTATAGGTGAAAATGATTTTACAGATTTAGAAAATAAAACGCAGAATAAAAAAATTTTAACACTACTTGAACACTACAAATTGAAACAGCATGATGTCAAAAAAGTAGATAATAGATATGTACTCACCAAATCAAAATTTGATAAACTTATAGAATCTGATCGCTTTGTAGAGCTTACTTTGACTTATGATTTTGAGTAAACGGCAACGCTTTTTTCTAAATACCAATCACTAATATTTAAACGACCAGGCACACATTCTTGACTTAAAACGGCACTATTTTAAGTCAAGAATGTGTATTTGAATACTCACTCCTCCTGCTCCTCCTCCTGCATCAACAAATCAATAATAATCACCGTAGCTATTATCAGTTCATGGTCTTCATCGGTCGCCACGCGTACGCCATAGTTATCTGTCATGCTGAGCCACGATTTGGAGACCTCTGCCACTTTGGTTCTGCCTCTATAGAACTCAAATTCTTTTGCCATAAAATTGCCCTTTACCGTATAATCTTTGCCTTCGGGAAGGTCTATTTCTAGGCGTTGTTTCAGGAGTCCTATTTTCTTTTTCACCTTCGCCAGCTTTTCATCACCCCGATAAATAAGATAGGTAGGGCGCAGCGCGATTTTCTTTTGGTCTATCGTCAGGCGTTCATTGCCAGAGGCATCTTCGAGGGTCAAATTATCGCCCCAAGAAAAGAAACTTCCTTTTATGCTATATGCCGTATCTCCTTCCTCATTGTAGACGGTATAGCTATCCGTCATACTAAACATACTTTCTTTTAATTGGTAGGTTGTGAAATTTTTCATAAACTTAGTTATTGATTCTCTGGCAAACCCGCCTGCCCTGCGAACGGGCTGGTCCCGTGACTAGGCCAAAGAAAAAAATAAACACAACACTACTAATCAGACGTTTTTGTGTTTATTTTTTTCTTTGGCTACGAAATTTGTCAGAGAACGTTACTATTTAGCAGATGATAGCTTTTTTTAAAGTGACTATCAACTTGCCACAATGTCAGAACGTTAAGAGATAGATATTAGGAATGCGAAAGTAATAAATATGCCAATTAAAGGAAGTTATTTTGGTTTCTAACAAGACGGTAAAGACGTAATATAACGGGTTATATCTAGTTTTTGCCAACGCAGTTAGAAGTCGAAAGAACAAGTTTAAGTGATATAGTTATTATTTTCGCATTACTTACATCAAATAAGTGATAAAAATAAAGAGTATTAAGATAAAATAAACACATTGTTTGTCTAGTATTCTTTCTATTTCTTATAATACAGCAAATTTTCTGAACAAAAAAAATACCGACTATGCCTGTAAGAATGGAAAAAGACGAGAATCGTCCTGAAAAGCGGCAAGAGCGCGACCCCGTAAATCCCAGCCCTGGCGGTGGTGGCGGCGGACTAGGACAATTGCTTCCGTTTTTATTGATGTTCTTGTTCAAACGACCAAAACTACTCATTCCTGTGCTTGTGATTGGAGCATTGTTTTACTTCATGGGTGGTGGCAGTAGCATGCTCAATGATATAGTGCCTGTGGGGCCTGATAATGGTGGTGGCGGAAATCCAGATTTTTCTGATCTCTTTTCATTAGGGTTCTCTCCGAATGAGGAAGAATACGACAAACGCCTCGTTTTTGCTTCTTTAGCAGAAGGAAGTATGCCATCGAAAGTATCCTTGCGAGAATACGCGCCTAAGCGCCTCAATCAAGGAAAGCAAGGTTCTTGTGTAGGTTGGGCAAGTGCCTATAGCGCAAGAAGTATCTTACATGCTCGGCAAACAGGAGCAAATCCAAATAGTAATTCTTTTAGTCCCTCTTTTGTCTACAACCAGATTGCATTTGAAGGTTGTCAGGGAACGTACTTGCACTATGCGATGGAAACAATGCAAAAGCAAGGCGCATTACCCTTTTCAGATTTTGAATACAATGAAGGCTCTTGTCGATTGCAACCAACCAATCGGGAGAAGCAAGATGCTGCCAACTTCCGTATCAAAGGCTATGAACGTCTTTCTAAAGGAGCAAGTAATCATAAAGTAGACATCAATGCGATTCGACAGAATCTAGCAGCAGGTGCACCCGTAGTTATCGGGATGATGGTTGGACAAAGTTTCACCCAAAACATGATGGGCAAGCAGCTTTGGCAACCTACCCAAAGTGATCTTCGTGGCTCTAGTCGCCTTGGCGGTCATGCCATGTCTGTGATTGGTTACGATGATACCGCACTGAATGGTAAAGGGGCGTTTGAAATTATGAACTCTTGGGGAACACGTTGGGGCGACGATGGCATCGCTTATGTTTCTTATCCTGATTTTGAGTATTTTGTGAAAGAAGCTTATGGCTTGTACCCGATGGGAAAAGCTAACGATCCAAACAATACGAAACTGGATGTAGCATTAGGTCTGATAGACATCAATACGCGCAAGAGCATTCCACTAGAAGCAGTGAGTAATAATGTCTTCAAGACACGCGCTCCGCTACGAATAGGCGATAAATTCAAAGTACAAGTAACGAATACGATCGAGTGCTACACCTATGTATTTGGACAAGAGACAGATGGCTCTAGCTATGTATTATTCCCCTATACCGAGAAGCACTCTGCCTATTGTGGTATCACAGGTACGCGCATCTTCCCGCGCGACCACTCGATGACACTAGATGATAAAGGGACGACCGATTGGATAGCAGTAGTGGTGAGTAAGAAAGAACTCGATTTCAATACCTTGAATAGACAATTCAATACAAGTACAAGCAGTTCGTACCCAGGTAAGCTAACGCCTGCTTTGCGTAGTCAGCTTGTAGAGAATGTACAATTCAAAGGAGGAAACTTAGTGCAGTTCCAGACAGATATAAGAGATAAAAATGCCGTGGTTTTATTTATTGCTATTGATA
>CALGLY010000510.1 GCA_937959095.1 uncultured Saprospiraceae bacterium | reverse complement strand
AAAATATTTAGAAGATTTATATCAAAACGCAATTGCGTAGTCTTGAACGACTCAATATCTATTCAAAAAGGGCTAAAAAATTTAATGTTTAGCATTTTTCTATTAGCCATTTGGCTAATCATCAAAGATGTTTTAGAATCATCTAAGCATATTAAACAGGAAGCTGATGTACATTTTTTATTCCTTTTATTGTACTATATTATTGGATGTACGATAGTCTGTTTAACAATTTCTTCTGCAATTCATATTGCGAAATTTTTCAAAGAGAAAAACAAATAAAATGCAAATAAAGGTTTGCGGAATGAAATCCGCTGAAAATATAGCAGCCCTCAAACAATTAAATATTAACTACATGGGCTTTATTTTTTATAAAGATTCTCCTAGAGATGCCAGTAAAGAAAAAGACTTAGCCGATGTACTTTCGGATGAAAATTGGAATTCTAACATCAAGCGTGTAGGCGTGTTTGTAGATGTGGAAATAGATGTTGTTTTTCATCATGTACATGACTATAACTTGGATTATGTGCAGCTCCACGGCTCGGAAAGTCCTGAATACTGTCGCACCCTACTCGACCTTTGGAACGCAACTTCCATGCGAAGTGCCAAGCTGATTAAAGCCTTTTCCATCGGAGATGCGTCGGATTTTGAACAGGTGCAAGCTTATGAAACCTTGTGCAGTTTATTTATTTTTGATACGAAAGGAAAAAATAAAGGCGGCAATGGCACTAAATTTGATTGGAAATTGTTGAAAAATTATCAAGGTATTATTCCATTTCTATTGAGTGGCGGCATTGATGAAAGCGCGGCTAAAACTATCCGAAAGCTTCCTTATCCGCAGCTTGCAGGCGTGGATATTAATAGCCGTTTTGAGATTGCTCCTGCTTTGAAAGATGTAAAAAAAGTGAAACAATTCGTTCAAGAATTGAATCAAGATTTTTAAAAAAAATTAATCACACTTCGCATAGAACGCACATGACGAACACACAATACGCAAGCAAAACAGCAAGTGCTTACGCTGTAAATGAACAAGGTTATTATGGCGAATTTGGTGGTGCATTCATCCCAGAAATGCTACACCCAAATGTGGAAGAACTCCGTAGAACCTACCTCGAATTGATGCGCGATCCATCCTTTGAGAAGGAATTTCGTGATCTACTGAAAAACTATGTTGGTCGCCCTACTCCACTCTATCTTGCCGAGCGACTTTCGGAGCATTACAAAGCAAAAATCTACCTCAAGCGCGAAGACCTCAACCACACTGGCGCACACAAAATCAATAATACCATTGGGCAAATTCTGGTCGCTAAACGCCTCGGCAAAAAGCGAATCATAGCAGAAACAGGTGCAGGTCAGCATGGCGTAGCTACGGCTACCGTCTGCGCGCTAATGGGCATTGAGTGCATCGTATATATGGGTGAAGTGGATATTGCTCGACAAGCCCCTAATGTATCCCGTATGCGAATGCTCGGCACAGAAGTACGTCCTGCCTTGAGTGGTAGTCGCACCTTAAAAGATGCCACGAATGAAGCCATTCGAGATTGGATAAATAATCCAGAAGATACGCATTATATCATCGGTTCGGTGGTAGGTCCACATCCTTATCCGGATATGGTAGCGCGTTTTCAGTCCGTAATTTCGGAAGAAATGAAGTGGCAATTAAAGGAGCAAGAAGGGCGCGAAAATCCCGATATTATCATAGCTTGCGTAGGCGGCGGCAGCAATGCAGCAGGTGCTTACTATCATTATTTGAATAATTTGGGGACGCGCCTTATAGCTGTAGAAGCCGCAGGTTTGGGCATTCATTCAGGTGAATCGGCAGCGACGAGCGTGCTAGGTACAAAAGGCGTTATTCACGGCAGCCGTACCTTATTGATGCAGACGGATGATGGGCAGATCATAGAACCTTATAGTATTTCTGCGGGTTTGGATTATCCTGGTATCGGTCCACTTCATGCACACTTGATAGATACAGGTCGTGCGGAAGCGATTAGCATAACGGATGAAGAGGCGATGAAATCTGCTTTCTTCTTATCTCGCATCGAAGGGATTATTCCTGCCTTAGAGACGGCTCATGCTTTTGCAGCACTCGATCACTTGGAATATAAATCAAGCGATGTCATTATTGTCAATCTTTCAGGACGCGGCGATAAGGATTTGCAGACGTATATTAAGGAATTTGATAAGTATGCAATGTAGAATGTAAAATATCTTCGCCAAATTGAAAATTAAAAATGGATAATTGAAAATTATTAAAAATCAAAATGGGTAAGTTGTTTTTAATAAAGGCCTTATTCCTTAATTTTCAATTTGGCGAAGATATTAGAATGTAGTAAGGTCTTTAGAAAAGAAGTAGAATATGCTTGCAATAACGAAAAAAGTGGGGCTAAAAAAATATCTTGATTTAGAAGCAAAAGCAAAAATCAAGCATTTATTCATTGATGGTGAAATCGTTGAAATGGCAGGCGCATCCGCAGAACACAATATTATTGCTGCAAATATTTTATTTTATATCAAAATGCTATCCAAACAAGCAGATAAAAAATACTATGTGATGGGTAGTGATATGAAAATTTATATTGAAGCTTTTCATCAAGTTCGTTATCCTGATGTTTTAGTCGTTTCTGAAAAATTAGAATATTATCAAGGAAATAATAATCTACTTATCAATCCATTAATGATTGTAGAAGTATTATCTCCTGGTACTAAAGCATTTGATAGTGGCACAAAATTTGAAGAGTATAAATCCATTCCAAGCCTGAAAGAATATGTACTAGTAAGTCAAACTATGCCCTATGTTACTTCTTATTTCAGGCAAGCCGATGGGCTTTGGAATATCAAAACTGTTAGAGGACTTGAGACATCCGTAGAATTAAAATCTATTCAATCTAGTATCCCTTTATCTGATTTTTACGAAGATATAGTTTTTGAACAATGACATTACAAGACAACACCTTCCTCCTAAGTGGCGATATAAACCCGCTTGAACTAGTCGAAAAATACGGCTGCCCATTATACGTTTATGATAGTGCAATTATCAAGCGGCAATACGAGCGCATGGTAAATGCCTTCGATGTAAAAGATCTAAAAATCAATTATGCTTGTAAGGCATTGACCAATATTTCTATCCTAAAATATATAAAAAAGCTAGGCGCGGGTTTAGATACGGTTTCGATTCAGGAAGTGGAATTAGGGCTTCGGGCTGGTTTTTCGCCTAATGAAATCATGTTTACCCCCAATTGTGTTTCGCTAGAAGAGATTCAAGAAGCCGTTGCGTTAGGTGTACAAATCAATATTGATACGATTTCTATCTTGGAACAATTTGGACATTTTCACCCGAATGTACCAATTTGTATTCGGATCAATCCGCATATTATGGCAGGCGGAAATTCCAAAATTTCAGTAGGACATATTGATTCTAAATTCGGTATTTCTATTCATCAACTCCCACACGTGCTGAAAGTAGTGGAAGCAACAGGCTTGACGGTAGAAGGGATGCACATGCACACCGGCAGCGATATTCTGGATGCCGAGGTCTTTCTACATGCAGCAGAGATTTTACTAAATACCGCTAAGCAATTTAAAGATTTAACCTATATCGACTTTGGTAGTGGTTTCAAAGTCCCTTACAAAGAAGGCGGTATTGCTACCGATATTGAAGATTTTGGCGCGCGCATTTCGGAGCGATTCAATGCTTTTTGTAAAGAATATGGGCGTGATATTACGCTTGCTTTCGAGCCAGGCAAATTTTTGGTAAGTCAAGCAGGTTATTTTTTAGTGAAGGTAAATGTCGTAAAACCCACCCCTTCTACCCTATTTGCAGGCGTAGATTCAGGCTTGAACCACTTGATTCGTCCAATGTTTTATGATGCCCACCATGAAATCACGAATATCTCGAACCCGAGTGGGCGACCTCGTATATATACGGTAGTTGGCTATATCTGCGAGACGGATACCTTTGGTATGAATCGGAAAATAACCGAAGTACGCGAAGGGGATGTGCTTTGTATGCAGAATGCTGGCGCGTATTGCATGTCGATGGCATCGAATTATAATTCGCGTTTTCGCCCTGCGGAAGTTTTGATCCATGAGGGAAAAGATTATCTCATCCGAAAGCGGGAAACCATGGACGATTTGCTTCGTGGGCAAGTGGAATTGGAATTGTGAACACGGAGACTCTGAGGCACGGAGATTTTTTTTTTTGGGTTTTCGGTTGTTTTTGACCTCATCAAGAGAAACGGAGGATAAGTTAGCTTGTTTTTAGAACAATGTTTCTTGATTGTTTTCATTAATCATGAGCTAACTTATCCTCTCCCTCGCTTGATAACGCTTGAACACAAAACCCGCGGAAGAAAAAATCTCCGTGCCTCATTGTTCATCATTTCTGCGCCGCATACGCCTCCATATAACGCGCTATATATTTTCCGATAATATCAAATTCTAAATTAATCGTAGAACCAATTTTCAGGGTATGAAAATTCGTATGCTCCTGCGTATAAGGGATAATCGCCACCGAAAAGGTTTTTCCTTCAGGATTCACGACCGTCAGGCTCGTTCCATTGATACAAATCGACCCTTTATCTACTAGAATATGCCCTACGGACGGCTCATATTCGAAGGTATAATACCAGCTCCCATCAACTTCTTTTATGCCTATACATTTACCCGTTGCATCCACATGCCCCTGTACGATATGTCCATCTAGGCGGGCATTCGCGAGCATGGCACGTTCTAAATTCACTTTATCGCCTACGGCTAATTCCCCGATATTGCTACGCACTAAGGTCTCCTCTATAGCCGTCACCGTATGTATATCTGCTTCTTGCGCTACTACCGTCAAGCAAACACCATTGTGAGAGATACTTTGATCTATTTTGAGTTCTTTTGAAATGGCTGATTCAAAGGTCAAATGCACATTTGTGCCTTCCTTTTCTATTTGGCGAAGTACGCCTAAGCCTTCTATAATTCCTGTAAACATGAGATAAGTGTTCTTAAAATGTAATTATTCAGAGCAGAGAGTAGCTATCCTAAAAAACAAAAAGGCACAGAGTCACAGAGAAATAAAAAAAAGAAAAAAACTCTGCATCTCCGTACCTTTTTGTTTGTGGCACTTTGAATATTGTTCTGCAAAGAACGTTAATAATCCAATAATTCTCTAAATTTAGCTTCCACTTTTTTGCTAGATGGCAACATTGCCTCCTCCAAAACGCTATTCAATGGAATGGCTGGCGTAGTAATTGCCCCCATTGTCATGACAGGCGCATCTAAGTATTGAAAGCATTTTTCTTGAATCAAGCCTGATAAACTTCTTGCGAAGGAGTTATCGACAGGCTCTTCTGTGAGGACAAGACATTTACCATGCTGCTTCACCGAAGCAAAAATCGCTGTTTCATCTAAAGGATAAAGCGTTCGCAAATCAACGATTTCAATTTGTCCTTCGAATGCTTTTGCTGCGTGCAGCGCCCAATGTACGCCCATTCCGTAAGTGATAACAGATAAAGTATCTCCTTGTTCACGCTTTTCTTCATCGGCTTGAAGTACCGTATTTGCTTTACCAAAAGGTAAGATATAATCCTCGGCTGGTTCGATGCTTCTAGCGTTTTCTGTGCCTTTTACTTTCGACCAATACAAGCCTTTATGCTCAAAAATAACCACAGGATTTGGATCGTAATAGGCGGCTTTCATCAAGCCTTTTAAGTCTGCGCCATTACTTGGATAAGCAATTTTGATGCCTCGAATATTCGTCACTACCGATTCCACGCTCGAAGAATGATATGGACCACCGCTGCCATACGCACCTATCGGGACACGCAAAATCATGCTCACAGGCCATTTTCCATTACTCAAATAATAGGAACGACTCACTTCTGTGAATAGCTGATTGAGTCCTGGCCAGATATAATCGGCAAATTGCACTTCTACGATTGGCTTCAAACCTACTGCTGACATCCCAACGGTAGAACCCACAATATAGGCTTCCTGAATCGGGGTATTGAATACGCGTTCTACTCCAAATTTCTGTGCCAAAGTAGCCGCTTCTCGAAATACGCCTCCCAAACGAATGCCCACATCTTGTCCATACAGGAGGCATTCTTTATGCTCCTGCATGAGTTCTTTCACGGCATTCAAAGCACAATCTACCATTACTACTTCCGTCCCATTTTCGGGGCTGCGTGTGCCTTGCTCTTCTACAATTGGAGTGGGCGCGAAATGATGCGTCATCAAGTCGGAAGGCTGCGGATCTTCTGCTTTTAGGGCGAGCTGAAAATCTGCTTCTACTTGTTTTTTGGCGGCTGCTTCTATTTTATTTATTTCTCGTTCCGAAATACCTGCATCGAGCAATTGTCCTTTAAAAATCGGATAAGGATCGCGCAGTCTTGCTTCTTCCAAATCATCGCGATACCACTCCATTCTCACGCCCGATGTATGGTGATTGAGTAAAGGAACTTTCGCATGGACTAGAAATGGACGACGTTCTTTACGGATTATTTTCAAGACCTTCTTAATGGTGCTGTAGCACTCAAAAAAGTCGCTACCATCTATACTTATCGCCTCTACGCCATGAAAACCTTTGATATATTCCGAAGCATCTTGCGCTCGTATTTCATCCGCACTCGCCGAAATGTCCCATTCATTATCTTGTACTAAATAGAGAATAGGCAACTGTCGCAACGCAGCCATTTGGAAAGCTTCCGCTACTTCTCCTTCGGTCACAGAAGCATCGCCGAGCGAGCATAACACTAGTGGTGCAGTTGTTGCTTTATGAGCAGCGAGTTTCAATTGTTCTTTGTATTGCATCCCCATTGCCACACCTGTCGCAGGAATTGCTTGCATACCTGTAGCCGAGGATTGGTGTGGAATTTTAGGCTTATCCTCATCTCGCAAACTAGGGTGTGCATAATACGTGCGTCCGCCCGAAAAAGGATCATCGCGCTTCGCTAAAAGCTGCAACATCAGGTCATACGGTCGCATCCCTAAACCTAGTAGCATTGCATCATCGCGGTAGTACGGAAAAGCAAAATCCTGTGGTAAGAGTTGCATTCCTGCCGCAATTTGTATTGCCTCATGTCCGCGTGATGTTGCGTGTACGTATTTGGATACGAGTTTAAAATTATCCTCGTAAAGTTCTGTCATCGCCTTAGCAGTACATAGTAATTGAAAGCCTTCTTTTAGTACTTTTTTACTAATGCGTGTTTTTTCTAATATCATTATCTGGTCGGACTTTTTTTATTGAGTAAATGGACAATTATTTGGTGTCTCAATTTCAAATCGTTGTGGTGTTTATCTGTGGAACGGTCTTGCATCTATTACGTTTTCCCGCATAGGGTAAATCGAAATAGATGTAAGGCTCTCGACTAGTTTTATTCCTTTATTTTTTCATTTCCATCAACGATTTTAATTCTTCTTTTGTAGGCAATACCGTTTTATATTTACTTGCAAATATTTGTTCATTTCCTTCTGGGAGCGTATATTCTACTACTGCTTCACTTTTATTTTGGCACAGTATAATTCCAATCGTCTTGTTTTCTTCCTCTAATTTTATTTCTCGGTCATAGTAATGAACATACATTTGCATTTGTCCAATATCCTGATGTTTTAATTCACCTATTTTTAAATCGAAGAGAACAAAGCATCGGAGGAGTCGATTGTAAAAAACCAAATCAATTCTAAAATGTTT
>CALGLY010000509.1 GCA_937959095.1 uncultured Saprospiraceae bacterium | reverse complement strand
ACGCCACTACTCTGCGTGAATAATCCTCTATCGCGTCGCCCAGAATAGGAGCAGAGCAATTCCCCATTGCCCAGCGCATGAATATTGAATGGATGCCCTTCTGTTCTTGGCGGATTAGCCAGTTTTCGCCAACTCGCATTGCTGCCATCCGAAAGATTTTCTGTCTTATAAATACCACCAGTCGCGCTATTTATTACACTTACATAAGCACTATTGGAGTCCATCGGATCTATAGCAGACCATATCACAGGTGCGCCAAAATCATGCACTAAATCCCAAGACTTGCCGCCATCCAGAGAGGTAAAGAAAGCACCTGTTTGCTCATCTATCGGCCAGTCCGTTAGGCGTGTGCTTTGGTATATATCATGTCCGCTAGATGCAGACGCATATAGGCGACCATTAGGATGTTCCGAAATGTGATAAATCGTATTGTATCTATCGTTTTCTGTATCCAAGAGTCCTTCATAATCGAATGACCAAGATTGCCCACCATCTTCGGAGCGAATAGCTGTTAAGTCCGTATAAGAAGCGAATAATTCTTGTTCATCCGTCCAAGTTAGCCACCAGCAAGTCGTATTTTCTAAACCATTGGTACGGTACGCTTTGTGCTTAGGCGTATTCGTATTGCTTGGGTTCAGGTCATCAGGATGTACGTACAAGGCGCGCCAAGTTGTCCCGCCATCTTCTGTGAGATGTACAAAGCTAAAATCGGTGACAATCGCTCGGTTTTTGTTGTTCGGATCTACGCCAAATCCCATCGCGTTTTCACTCCAAAACCATTCCAAATCTCCACCTTCTCCCATATAGCCCGTTGCTATATTTTCATTGGCATCGGTGCGTAGTGTTGGGGTCCAAGTTTGCCCATCATCGGTGCTTTTATAGACTTGCGGATGGTAATGCTGCCCCGTCTGATTGATATTCGCGCCAGCCGAATAGAGGACATTATCTTCCTGTGTGCGTTCTACATAGAATGGAAAATCCCAGTAGGTCGCTACGGTTTCGCTCACATTCGTTCCTACAAAATTCGTGTTTTCATCTTCTTCTATACTATAAAATTGCTGTTCGCCATAGTAGTCACTTCCATCAGGAAGCATGCCTTCCCACATTTCATTGTTGCTTCTAGCAAGTGATATTAACTGCATTTTTCCATTTCGTTTTGTCCCTGAAATGGAAAGAAAGCCATCATTTTCATTCATGCCTGCAACTGTTTTTCGTTCAAAAGCTTGCCCGCCATTTCTTGATACGAGCAGTCCATCGGATGTACCGAGATAGACTTTTTCGTCGTCCCAAACTGCACCACCATGATAGAATCGGCCTGTATCAGGGAAACGCGTAGTATAGACCGTTTCAAAGCTTTGTCCGCCATCATCGGAACGATAAATATGATCTCCATCAACTGCCAATAGGCGATCGGTACGTTGCGGATCGACATGCAGATAACTTAGGTGTCCATTGGTAGGCGCGTTGGGAATTACTTCCCATGTTTTGCCACCATCCATGCTTTTACCAATGCGTGTTTTGTCTGGAATGAAATCGTTATAAATGGTATACAGAATAGCAGGGTCGCTTGTGAAGTGTATGGCACTATGTGGCGTAGCCCGAAGTTCATAGAAAGGGACGACATCCCAAGTTGCTCCACTATTTTCTGTATAAAACATCCCTGTCAGGTCGCTTGCCATATAGATGACATTTGGATTGTAGGGACTAAATTTCGGTTCAAATAAAGCACTCCCTCCTGATATTCCAGAACTACTAAAACGTTGGGGCTGAGCAAACAGGAGGGGACTACTAGCATAGGCGATAATAAAAATTAGTACTGTTCTCATTTGACGTGTGTTTTATTTAACAAAATCATTTCGTACAAAAAATCAATTGTTTTTCATTCAAGGTACGAATTTTCAAAGGATATATGTTGAATTGCTCGCTGATTTCCGACTGTATTATCTGTGTTTTCTTATTGATTTCCCAAGTATAAAATTGGGTATCTATGTGTTTTTTAATCTTATCTTTATTCAATAAAATAGACTTATAAATCACTTCTTTTTTTTTGAAAAAGAGTTCAATCCGATAACATTTTTCATCTATTTGAATGGCTGTTGGATTCCGCACAAATAAAAGTTGCTCTTTTGATTTACTCTTCAAATACCATGTACCATAAATGGGATTGTTATTTTCTGAAAGGAAAAAGGTAGATAATAGAAGTTGTAGTATAAGTATAGCTATTTTCATCTTTAAATCTTATTTTGTTTGGGAAATGCTTGTAAATCATCTGTTTAAGTGCTCGTAAATAGTTGACGCGAGCTTCTTACTATCCCCAAAATCCGCGCTTTAGTCAAGGAATTGTGTTGTTTCGAGTAAACGGTAAGCTTTAATGATTTATCGGTAAAAGAAGCTGCCTGTAGAATTGCTAACTTTGTATTATGAAAGCGACTTTATTAGTAAGTCTGGTATTCCACGCGCTATTTTTGGTAGCACAGCCTTTCTATTTTCAGGTGTTTGACACGCAAGACGGCTTATTGTCTACGGATGTCTCCTGCTTGCTTCAAGATAGCAAAGGCTATTTATGGGTAGGTACAGAGGTAGGTTTGAGTCGCTATGATGGCTATACCTTTGAAAATTTCACTACTAGTGATGGACTAGCACGCGGACGCATCACAGAAGTGGTAGAAGTAGCAGATGGGCAACTATGGGTGCTTGCTCAAAAAGGGATTTCTTTCTATGATGGTACGAGTTTTCATCCTATTAAATTTCAGGAAGATGGAATAGTAGATGGGTATTTACAAAGTCTACAGCTCATGCCGAATGGCCGCCTTTGGGTGGGGAGCAACAAGGGACTTTCCTACTTGGATAGAACAAATTGGGAATTGGCAATAGAACAGAAAGAGACTAGTCTTTTTCATCATTTCCCTGCTTCCTATTCTATCTTTGATATGAATTTTGATGCTTCTGAGCGACTTTATTTTGGGAGTCGCAATCACTTAATCCGTTATGATGGTACTACTTGGGATACGCTCGGATATACGAGTGATTTAAAATATGAGCATCTTCTAGAAATTAAACTTTTTGAAGATGGACGCATTTGGACTGGAACAAGTAGAGGGGCTTTATTAGAATTTTCAGAAGGAAAAAAAAAGGTGCTGCTACCAGCCTTTGAAAAGAAACAACACTTAAGTGCCATTATTGAAAAGGAGAAGAAGTACTGGGCCTTGGATGAAGATGGCGTTAGAATTATAGAAGAATCGGGCGCGCATAGTACCTACTCCTTGTATCAAGCATTGGGTGTGAAACTCATGGCCTGCATGACAAAAGACCACGAAGATAATATTTGGGTAGGTAGCACGGAGGGACTTATCCGAATAACAGCGCGCGATTTTGAGTTGTATCCGACCTTAGATACGCTTGCTCCAAATGGTATTTACTCTCTCGGAGAACGACCTGATGGAACAGTACTAGCAGGGAGTAATCAAGCAAGGCTTTTCGAACATCAGGATAGCATATTTAAGCGAATAAATTTACCAGAAGGGCTAAGCACCGCAGAAATTGTAGGCATTTTTTATGACCGAGAAGGCGCGCTATGGCTACCAACTTATTGGGATGGTATCTTTAGAATAAAGAATGGGAAAACGACTAAGTATTGGTACAATGAAGGCTTTTCTCCGGGCGCAGATATTCGCTTTGGTTTTTGCAGCACAACGAATAGTATTTGGCTAGGGCATAATTTTGGATTGTCTCGCTTAACCTTTGATTCTAATGAGCAGCATCAATTCAAAAATTATGAAGGACTTCATCAAGTCGGATTTAATGCTGTTGCAGAACTGAAAAATCAAGCACTTTGGTTTGCGGGGGATGATGGTCTCTATTTTTTGAAGGAGGATAGTATCCAAAAACATCCTATTTTTGAAGAGGATATTCGGATAAATGGCTTGAGCGTAGATGAAGAAGGAAACTTGTGGGTAGCCACACTAGGGCGTGGGATTTATCAATTTAAAATTACGGAGCAAGAAAAGCTAGAACGCTTGCAGCATTTCGATACGAAAGATGGCTTATCTACCAATTTCTTGCTTGATGTGATTGCGGATGATTTAGGAAATATCTGGATTGGTTCGTACAAAGGAATTTCAGTCCTCCGAAAAAAAGGAGATGGTTTTCATTTGAATAACTATAACCCACAAGATGGGCTTATCGAAAAAGCGTATCAACGGATTCTATTTCATAAAGATCAAGAAGGAACGATTTGGGCGGCCACCACGATGGGTTTAATGACTTTCAAGGCAGAAAATATTTATTTTAATCCCGTCGAACCCATCCTGAATCTGGATAAGGTACTAGTAGAAGGAGAGGCGATTGATTGGAAGACGCAGGAACTTGTTTTGCCTTATCATAAAAATAGTTTGTCCTTTGAATTTACAGGAATTAGTCTCAAAAACCCAAGTAAGATAAGCTATCGTTACCTGCTCAAAAATGCGATGAAAGAATGGTCGCTGCCTAGCCAACAACATAAAGTCGACTTCAATGCCCTTTCGCCTGGAGCATATGTGTTTCAATTTATCGCTTCTAATAATGATCAGGTTTGGAATAGCACGCCCTACGAATTTTCTTTTGAAATTCAGCCGCCTTTTTGGCAAAGATGGTGGTTTATCTTGACCGTTTTAGGGCTTGCTGGAATTATAACCTTTCTAGTAGTAAAGCAACGCGAACGAAAAATAAAGGAAGAAGCGCGCGAACGTGGTCGAGTCAATCAGATGATAGCGGAACTAGAAACACGGGCATTACGCGCTCAAATGAATCCGCATTTTATTTTTAACTGCCTTAATGCGATACAAGAGTGCATCTTGACCGAGCAAATTGATGCAGCTTATAATTATCTGTTTAAATTTTCGCGCTTACTACGGCGCGTGCTAGAAAGCTCTGCCAAAAGCCTGATTCCAGTAGCCAAAGAAATAGAGATTCTGACGCTCTATTTGGAATTAGAAGCCCTTCGTTTCGATGATTCTTTTGAGTTTGAAATCACCCTCGATGAATCGGAAGACGAAGTAGAAGACATCTTTATTCCAAGCCTAATGATTCAGCCTTTTGTAGAAAATTCTATTTGGCATGGACTTTTACACAAAACAGGCGATAGAAAGGTGACTATAGATTTTGCCGCAAAAAAAGAATCGCTAATTTGTACGATTACCGATAATGGCATTGGGCGTGCAGCTGCCGCAAAAT
>CALGLY010000508.1 GCA_937959095.1 uncultured Saprospiraceae bacterium | reverse complement strand
CTACCACTCCGAACACGATGGCTACCTCGGCAATTACCACCGAACAGGGGTCAAGAAAATAATTGGTATTGGTCGCAAAGTACAAGGACAACGAAAGGATGGGACTGTTTTTCCTTTCCGCCTTAGCGTGAGTGAAGTATGGATGGATGAACGACGGGTTTATACCGGTTTCATCCATGATGTGAGTGATTTGGAAGCAGCGCAACAGCAACTCTTTCACCTCAATGAAGAACTAGAACAAAAAGTCGGTGCGCGTACCGAAGAGTTATCGAGTGCCGTCAATCGCTTGCTTACTACTAATAAAAAGCTTGAACATGAAATAGATATTCGCCATAAAGCCGAAGAAGCCCTGCGCGCACAAGAGCAAGAAATACGAACGGCTTATGAAAAAGAAAAAGAACTCGGAGAACTGAAATCGCGTTTCGTTTCGATGGCTTCGCATGAGTTCCGCACACCACTAAGTTCGATACTATCTTCAGCAGGCATCATCGCCCGATATACGCTAGAAGAACAACAAGACAAACGCGAAAAACACGTCGGGCGAATCAAGTCTGCTGTAGCGAATTTGACGGGTATTTTAAATGACTTTTTGTCTTTAAGTAAATTGGATGAAGGCAAAGAAACGCTCAAACTAAAGGAGTTTCATTGGAATGAATTCTGCCAAGAAATACAAGATGAAATCAAAGGAGATTACATCAAGAAAGAACAACAATTGCTCCTTCAGCATAAAGGGGATGATGTAGTGCTATACTCCGATAAGCGGATGATTAAAAATATCTTATTCAATCTCCTTTCCAATGCTATCAAATACTCCCCTATTGGTGCAAATATTTATTGTACTTCAAGTGTAAAAGAGGGAATGCTTCATCTTTCAATACGTGATGAAGGTATAGGTATTCCAAAAGCAGATCAATCGTATATGTTTACGCGCTTTTTTAGAGCAGAAAATGCAACCAACATACAAGGCACAGGTTTAGGATTAACTATCGTGAAGCGATATGTAGAACTATTTAATGGCAGTATTCGATTTGAAAGCGAGGAAGGCAAAGGAACCACCTTTTTTATTGAAATTCCTGTAAAAGTTCAAACAACTTAAAACAAAATGAAGAAGATTCTAGTCATAGAAGATAATACCGACATCCGCGAAAATCTAGAAGAATTATTAGAGCTTTCGGGCTACGAAGTGCGGGTAGCAGAAAACGGTAAAGTAGGAGTGCAAAAAGTAAAAGAAGCGAAGCCTGACCTGATACTTTGCGATGTGATGATGCCTGAACTCGATGGTTTCGGGGTGCTTCGTATACTCGATAGAAATCCTACGACGGCAGATATTCCTTTTATTTTCTTGACTGCCAAAGCCGAAAAAACGGATATACGGAAAGGAATGAACCTCGGCGCAGACGACTATATCACCAAACCTTTTGATGACGTAGAACTTTTGGATGCTATAGAAATGCGGCTAAAAAAGAGTGAACGCCTGAAAGCTGTAGCTGGCAATTCTCCAGAAAATCTAAGTTCTTTCATCAATGAAGCAAAAGGGATGGAAGCTTTAGAGAACCTATCCGAAAACCGAGAAAATCGCCTTTACAAAAAGAAAGATATTATCTTCCAAGAAGGCGATTTGCCACGCCGCCTCTACTTTATCGCAGATGGGAAAGTGAAGATTTACAAAACGAATGACGATGGCAAAGAACTCATCGTGCAAGTGCTAGATGCAGGGAATTTTGTTGGCTATAATGCTTTGTTACAACAAGAAGAATACGCAACTTCGGCTGCCGCAATGGAAAATACCAATATTAGCCTCATCCCCAAAGATGACTTCTTACTATTACTATATGGCAATCGGGATTTTTCTGCTCAATTCGTGAAGATGCTAGCGAATAATGTCTTTGAAAAAGAAGAGAAACTCCTAAGCCTTGCTTACAATTCCATCCGAAAGCGCGTAGCAGAAGCCCTACTCGAACTCTACCAACGCCAACAAGCCGAGCAAATCAGCATCCTCCGCGACGACTTGGCGGGCATGGTCGGCACGGCTAAGGAAAGTGTCATTCGCACCCTCACCGATTTCAAAAATGAAGGCTATATTGATATTAAAAATGGCATGATTACGATTTTGAAAGCGGGGGCTTTATTGAAGTTGCCGAGTTGATACTACTGACAAAAATCACCTCCTAGCATTTCCAAAATCAGTATTCCCTACCTCAAAGCCTCCCATCTTTGTCTTGATATTCATTGATTCATCCAATATGGAACAAACATGAAAAACAAGACAAAAATGATACTTCAATTGATAGCAGCAGTTGTTGTTTTATGGATATTATTCACTATTACTGTTCAGTTGGTAGGCAAAGGAAAACTTAACCATATTGGAGATGCAAATGCTGAAAAGAAAGCCCTAGTAATTTATGATCCCGACCCACTCTACAATTTAGATGAACAAGTCTGCGAGAGTTTCGCCAATGGACTCTGTGAAAAAGGATGGGCAGTGCGTATCTATACCGTAGAAGCAGCGCGTATCATGG
>CALGLY010000507.1 GCA_937959095.1 uncultured Saprospiraceae bacterium | reverse complement strand
ATATTGCCTTCTGCCGCTTTTTATAAAATCCCAGGACGTGATGATTCGCCTATTCCTTTTACGCTTATTCGTTTCTATATCGGGCTTGAAGACCCCGAGTGGTTAATTCAGGATTTAGAACAGGCACTTGCAGTAATTTAGACTATTTTAAAGGTATTGAATTTCATAAATGCATCAACCCATATTTAGAAGCAATTACGCGAAGCTTCTAAAAGCATATTTAAGCCTTTACAAACTGAAAATCATAGCTTTGTGGCTCAGATGACTAATCTCTGATCGCATTTATTTGAATAGATAAGCGAACAGATTTGAAGTCAGATTTACAAAAATTTCGTTTTTAGGAAGGAAAAATTTAACCATGCTCTAAATACCTAATTTGAACTTTGCTTTTGCTTTGGTTATCTTTGCCGCATGATAGAAAAAATTGTCATTTTAGATTTTGGCTCGCAGTATACACAACTCATTGCACGACGCATTCGAGAGTTGAATATTTATAGTGAAATAGTACCTTATAATAAGGCTGTAGCACTGGATGATTCAGTAAAGGCAATTATTTTATCAGGTAGTCCATTTTCTGTAACCGATGAAAAAGCGCTACAAGTCGACTTGATGCAGTATATCGGCAAACGCCCTGTGTTAGGCATCTGCTATGGCGCACAGTATATGGCACACAAGCTAGGTGGCAAAGTAGAACGCTCCGAAAAACGGGAATATGGCAAAGCCAATATTAATAAATTAGTACATAGCGATCCGATTCTACAAGGTATATCAGACTCCCAAGTGTGGATGTCGCATGGCGATACGATTACGAAATTGCCTAAAAATTGCGAACTCTTAGCAAGCACCGAAAGTATTGATGTAGCTGCATATAAGCTAGATGGCTATGATACACCTGTATATGGCTTACAATTTCATCCAGAAGTAACCCATAGTTTAGAAGGGAAAAAAATATTAGAGAATTTTGCGGTTCATATTGCAAAGTGCAGTGCAGATTGGTCCCCCGCTTCTTTTGTAGAAGGAACAGTCGCGCAGCTCCGCGATCAAATTGGCGATGAGCATGTAATAGTAGGGCTTTCAGGTGGCGTAGATTCGACCGTAGCCGCTACCCTACTCCATCAAGCTATTGGGGATCGTTTGACAGGCATTTTTGTTAATAATGGCTTGCTTCGCAAAGGAGAATTTGAGGAAGTACTCGAAATTTATAGAGAATTAAATCTCAATGTGAAAGGTGTGGATGCTTCCGAAGCCTTCTATCGAGAATTGGCAGGCGTGAGCGATCCAGAGAAAAAACGGAAAGTAATAGGACGCGTCTTCATAGAAACGTTTGAAGCAGAAGCTAAAGAATTAGAAAATATTAGCTGGCTAGGGCAAGGCACGATTTATCCAGATGTGATTGAATCAATTTCCGTGCATGGCCCTTCCGTGACTATTAAATCGCACCACAATGTGGGCGGCTTACCGGAGAAATTAAATCTAAAAATCGTAGAGCCACTCCGAATGCTTTTCAAAGACGAAGTGCGGCGAGTTGGACGCGAATTGGGCATTCCTGAACATATCTTAGGGCGGCATCCGTTTCCTGGCCCAGGTTTAGGAATCCGTATTTTAGGGGATTTGACCCCCGAAAAAGTGACGTTGCTACAAGAAGCTGACGCTATTTTTATAAAAAATCTAAAAAAGTTTAATCTTTACAATAAAGTTTGGCAAGCTGGCACTGTATTATTACCGATAAAATCAGTCGGTGTGATGGGTGACGAGCGAACTTACGAGCAAGCGGTTGCCTTACGCTGCGTAAATTCTGTAGATGGCATGACTGCCGAATGGAGTCGGTTATCCTACGATTGCTTGGCTGCTATATCAAGCGAAATTATTAATAACGTAAAAGGTATAAACAGAGTTGTTTATGACATCAGTACAAAACCGCCCGCTACTATCGAGTGGGAATAAGATCAGCTTTAGCTTATTAATAGTCGCACTATTTTTGCTTTCTTCTTGCGATTTATTTACTCCGATACAAACCACTACTGGCACAAGATCGGATAATAAAAATGATGAAGAAGAACTGGACGATATTCGTGGTGGCCGCGTGTATAATCCAGAAACAGGAGAGTTTGAAAATGCCGAAGCAATTTTGACCGAAGAAATGGTCACGGTGCAATGGGAGGAAGTACCTACTAGTGAGTATGAACCCATTGGCTCGGATCGTACCACGCCGATAGATACTGGCGGCACTGAAGAAGGCGGCGGTGGTGAAGAGATAGATTTGCGAGAACGCTATGATGTTGCATTGCTATTGCCTTTTTTGAGCAATCGTTTCAATGTGACAGAATCAGAAATTAATAAAAACTCAAAGTGGGCAATTCAATTTTATGCAGGTTCTAAATTAGCCTTAAAAAAGCTAGAAGAAGAAGGTGTAAATTTGAATGTCTCTGTCTTTGATACCGAAGCAAAGGTCTCAAAAGTCAATCAGTTGTTACAAAAGCCTTCAGTTAGTGGTTCGCACCTTATTATGGGCAGTGTAGATAAAGAATGTGCTAAGCGCATTGCGACTTTTGCCAAAAACAACGAAGTACCTTTTGTATCACCTTATATCGCAAGTAGAGGTATTGCGGATGAAAATCCCTATTACATCCAGATAAAACCTACTTTGGCGACACACTTAGAGGTGCTAACGAAGCACATTAAGGAAAATCATAAGACACAGGATGTAGTGCTAGTGCGTCGTGAGGACAATCGCGAAGCGACTATCATGCAATATATTCAGCAACTGAATGAAGATATTTCAGGAAGCTCCTATGCTACACCATTTTCAGAAGCGATCATCAATGATGAAACAGCGACTTTAGAAAATTTTGAAGTACAGCCTATCCTGAAGCCAGGTTCTGAAACTGTTTTTGTGGTTACGTCTTGGGCCGATAAATCGTTTATCTATTCCTTTTTGCAAAAAGCCTTCAATGCTACACGCGACTTAAATCATAAGATTACAGTCTATGGCATGCCGCAATGGCAAGCATTCAAGGATGCGGATTACGAATATTATGAAAAATTGAATCTACATATCAGTAGTGAGCAATACATTGATGGCTATTCAGCAGATATACGAGAATTTAAGAAAGCTTACTTCGATGAATATGGCAGTGCACCAACTACAGAAGCATTCAGAGGTTACGATGATATGCTCTACTTTGGAAGAATGCTGAAAAAATATGGCTTATATTTCTATGAGTATTTCAATGAAGCGCAAGAAGATGCGTTTCATACGCGCTTCGAATTAGCTCCTGTAACGCAAGTGACGACCGATGATTTCGGGCAGGAACAATACGGCAACGTAGAACGCTTTGAAAATCAATTCGTCTACGTCTTAAAATTTGAAAACTATCACTTCCAACCTACTACAGGGAAGTAATTGTTTATGGTTCTTCTTCTGTTTTACAGAAATTATAAAATAGAAGAAGAACCACCTCTTTTCTCTAAAAGAGAAAACTATCCACTGCCCACCATCAAAGCTTGCCTGCTGCAAGCAGGCGAAGCTCCCCGCTTTACAATCCAGCCTTAGCAGAAATCTCTAACATTCTATCAATACTAGGTACACCTTGATCGATCACCCACTGTGGGAGTGTGATTTCTGGCTGCTCATACTTTATGCAAGTATAGAGTTTTTCCAATGTATTGCGCTTCATGTGCGGGCATTCGTTACAAGCACACTGATTGGTAGGTGGTGCAGGAATGAAGGTCTTATTCGGTGATGCTTTTTGCATTTGGTGAATAATTCCCGCTTCTGTTGCTACAATGAACGTATCCGCATCATTCTCTTGCGTATAGCGCAATAATCCACTCGTAGAACCTATGTAATCCGCCTTATCGAGTAGCGGTGCTTCGCATTCAGGGTGTGCGATGAATTTCGCTTCTGGGTGGCGAATCATCAGTTTTGTAATTTTTTCGTGTGAAAAAATTTCATGAACCATACACGAGCCATTCCATAGCACCATATCGCGGCCCGTTACTTTCTTCAAGTAGCGACCAAGATTAATATCTGGTGCGAAAATGATGTCTTTATCCGCAGGAATACTATCAATGATATGCTTCGCATTCGTGGAGGTACAACAAATATCCGTCAGTGTTTTTAGCTCTGCGGTACAGTTGATATAACTCACTACCACATGTTCTGGATATTTCTCCTTGAACTTACGAAATAGGTGCGGCGGGCAAGAATCGGCTAAGGAACAGCCTGCTTTTAAATCTGGGAGTAATACTTTTTTGTTGGGCGATAGCATCTTAGCAGTTTCTGCCATGAAATGCACGCCTGCAAATACGATAATGTCGGCATCCGTTTCAGCAGCTTGTTGTGATAAGCCCAAACTATCGCCTACATAATCTGCAATATCTTGAATATCAGCCTCTTGATAATAGTGCGCTAATATGATTGCATTTTTTTCTTTTTTTAGCTTTTCAATTTCCTCAAAGAGGTCTAGAGTCGGGTCTACATCTAAATCTAGGAAGCCTTTTTTTGTTAGGCTACGCTCCGCTACTGCGAATGCTGTATCTGACATAATATTTGGTTTGATTTAAAATAATCGCTTTGTTTAAAATACTCTTTGCATTAAACGAAGCTAAACAGAAAATAGTTTGGCAAATCACTGCTATTCTATTTACTATTTTGACGCTCTATTTTAAACGCTGTCACAAACATACGTCTATATTTTTA
>CALGLY010000506.1 GCA_937959095.1 uncultured Saprospiraceae bacterium | reverse complement strand
ACGTAAGCGATCGCGCATTTTACTGCTCGGATCAAGTTGCCACATCGTATATTTTGCATCGAAGTAAGAAGTCGCCCCATCGTAATAGCCTGACTGAATGAGAACATTCAAATAAGGATTTTGTGCCATTGCTTGGCGTAGGTCTTCGCCTGTGTGGTTCTTCGTTCTATCCCAAGGATGTACTGGCCCGAACATATTGTATTTCAAATCGGTATGATAGCCAAGTACTTGCCGCAAATAATAATTGATAGAAGGCGTGAAGGAATGCAACCACGACTTTAGTTCTGCATTATAATCGGGGCGATCTCCTGCATCACGCTCATCTAAGCCCAAGTAGCGCGAATCCAATCGCCCAACCGTGTTTCCTCTATCTCGTAGTAATTCTTTCCAGAAAAACCGCATCGGTACATCTAGATTATTTTGTAAAATCGCCTTTTCAGAAAGCCCTGAATAGTAAGCCATTTTTTTAGCTGCTGCTGCGCGTTCTTCTGCGGTCACGAAGCCACCTTTTGCAAGTACGGGAATGAGTTTATTAATGGTATAGTCTTCCGCTTCTTCTAGGACTTCGGGGAGATCTTTTGCTTGCAATTCGGCTGGCAAAGCTTTATGATACCAAGCGGTAGCCGCAAAATAAGGCAAACGATTCGCAGCCTCTACTGGACCATCGCGACGGATACCAAGCTTTGTCGGGGAAACCAAAACTACGCCATTCAAGTACATCCATTGCCGATCTTGTAGCTCCAATGCCAAGCCCGAAACGCGAGTTGTTCCATAGCTTTCTCCTATCAAATACTTCGGCGATAACCAGCGATTATTCCGAGAGACAAAAGTATTAATCCAGTCGGCAAGATATTTAATATCGGCATTTACACCAAAAAAGTCACTTCTATTGCCATCTTCACCTATCATGCGCGAGTAGCCCGTATTCACAGGATTCACGAAGACAATATCTGCCACATCCAATATAGAATAAGGGTTTTCTTTAATACCATAAGGCTGTACGGGAAAGCCCTCATCATCTACATTCAAAATCATTGGACCAGTATAAGCCATGTGCATCCAAACGGAAGCCGAACCTGGTCCGCCATTGAAGGAGATAACCAAGGGCCGTGTAGAGCGATCTTCGATACCATCTTTGGTATAATAGGTATAAAATAGTCCTGCTATGATATTGCCTTCTTTATCCCAAACGGGTTGCGTGCCACAATTTGCGGTATATTTGACCATTTGCCCTTTTATGGTGATACTATGTTTCGTTTCGACCATTTCGTCGGGCGGCAATTTCAGGTCTTGTGCTTGTGTAGCATAAGCAATTGCAAATAAAAAAGTAATGGATAAAATAATTCTGCTTCGCATGAGTTCTTATTTTGTCCAAAAATAACAACGTTCTCGGACAAATTCTCTTCGTTCGCAGAATTTTTCAGCGAATCAATACCAAATCATGCAACGATTATTTCCTGTTCTAAGCTTTCTATTTTTCGTAAACCTGCTTTCTGCCCAGAGCAAAATCAATTGGGATATACTTGCAGATGTCTCCTTCCGCACGGAATTTATAGAGCAATTCGGGATGGACTATGATATGCCGACTTTTGGTAAGGAAGTGAAGGAATACGAAGGCGAAGAAGTCCTACTTTCGGGCTATATGCTGCCGTTAGATGGAACGGGTATGCAATTGGTATTGTCGAAATTTCCATTCACGGCTTGTTATTTTTGTGGCGGCGCTGGCCCTGAAACCGTCATCGAACTCTGGATGAAACCCGACGCTATCAAACGCTACAAAACCGATGAACGCCTCACCTTCAAAGGAAAGTTGCGCCTCAATACGACGGATTATTTTCACTTGAGTTATATTTTATTGGAGGCGGAGGAGTGGGAGGATTGATTTTTTTTAATGGAAAATTGAAAATGAAAAATGGAGAATTTATCAAGTTTCTCTATTCTTCTTTTATCAACTCTTCTATTGAACGCCTCAAACCATCTAGAAAAAATTCTTTCGTATTCCATAAGATAGCCGAATCTATTCTGTAATAATCATGAACCAAGACATGGCGCAAGCCTTCTAATTTTGACCACTCAATTTGACTATGTGTTTGCTTGTAGGTTTATTTTATAAGAAGCTTTTCCTATAATTTCAAATAGTTTTATGACTGCAAATTGTCTAATTTCATCTTCATGGAACTGCTCGTAATTCATATCTTTCGTAAAAGCAAAAATCTTATCTATTGCTTCTTTGATATGATATAAACGATCCAAGACAGAAGGTTTTGAGTTAGTCATATACTGCTATTTTATCTTGCTCAAAGGATTCCATAATGTGAGGATAAGCCGTCTTTTTTTGTACAATATATACAGAAGAAGCCGTTAATTTTGATAATTCATTTTTAAATGTAATCAAGTCAAAAAGCGTTGCTTTATAATCATCTTTAAACGCAATCATTATATCAATATCGCTCTCCGAGTGATGCTCCCCTCTAGCTACTGAACCAAATAAGTAGGCTTCTTTGACTGGCTGATTTTGGAAGTATTTTTTGATAATAGAAATGAGTTGTTGTTTAGATAGTTTACTTCCATTAGAAGGTGATTTTTGGGAAACGTTTTTTTTAGAACTATTCAAATAAGTAGCATAGGTTTCCTTAGAAATTTCTAGAATATCAAGTATTTTTTCAATTTCAGCATTCGTTACTTCCCTTTTATTACACTCTATTTTTGAAATAGTACTGCTACTTTTTCCAAATAATTTGGCAAGTGTTGCTTGCGACATATTTTTTCGCTTTCTCTCAAGGCGAACTAAGCTACCTAGGCCTTTCTGATTTATATGTTGTTCTTCTTTTACCAAAAGAATTTAGTTCCTTTTGTGAATTTAAGGATGAAATAAAAAGTTAAGTCCCCCAATTTAAGATATATTTACCCAAGAAACAAACGAAAACACATGGAACGACTCAGCATCTTCGATATTTATAAAGTTGGGGTAGGCCCGTCCAGCTCTCATACGCTTGGCCCATGGAAAGCAGCCAAGCAATTCGCAAGCGATATAGCAGACCAAACAGTCGATAAAATAGAAATCCATCTCTATGGTTCACTTTCTAAAACAGGCGTTGGTCATGCTACCGATTTGGCGGTGCAACTCGGTTTGGAAGGGCATCAGCCAGAAACGATTGCGACCTCCAAAATCAAGGATTATATTGAGCGTATTAAGTCCGAAGCCTATATTCAAGTAAATGGGAAATCTATCCTATTTATTCCTTCTGAGCATATTATTTTTCATCCACATGCTTTAGAACAGCATCCCAATACGCTTACCTTCAAAGCCTATACAATGGGTAAATTGCTACTAGAAAGTACCTACTATTCTGTCGGCGGTGGCTTCATCGTGAAAGAAGGTGAGGATGATAGTCAAGCAAAAAACATCGTGCTTCCCTACCCCATTGATAAAGGCGAAGAACTCCTCGCACACACCACCGCCACAGGCGAAAGCATCGCCGAAATCGTCTATCGGAATGAATTGCACTTCCAATCGGGTGATGAAGTGAAACGAAAAATACAACTCATTTTCGATACCATGCTCGAATGCGTCTATCTAGGTTGCACAAGCGAAGGCACACTCCCTGGCGGCTTGAATGTGAAACGTCGAGCAAAAGCTTTATCGAACGAATTGCTAGAAGATACCAACCACCAATCCCTCGAAGAATGGATGTTCCTTGTGAAACGATCTCCACAGACCTTCAATCGAATCAATAAGTGGGTGAGTTGCTTTGCGCTTGCGGTGAATGAGCAAAATGCCGATTTGGGGCGCGTCGTTACCTCACCTACCAATGGCGCGGCGGGTGTCATTCCTGCGGTGCTGCTTTATCATCAGTTTTTCTGCGAAAACAAAGGATTGTATGATGTGCAACGTTTCTTACTTAGTTCGGGCGAAATCGGTTGTCTGTTCAAAAAAGGTGCGACGATTTCAGCAGCAGTAGGCGGTTGTCAGGCAGAAATAGGCGTTTCCTCTGCGATGGCAGCAGGCGGTCTCACTCAAGTACTCGGTGGCTCACCCGAACAAGTGCTGATGGCTGCCGAAATAGCGATGGAGCATCACCTCGGACTTACTTGCGACCCAATAGGCGGCTTGGTACAAATCCCCTGCATCGAACGTAATGCAATGGGCGCGATGAAGGCGATAACGGCTAGTAATTTAGCCCTTTCCAGTAATCCAAAAGATGCAAAAGTGCAATTTGATGTGGTCGTGAAAACGATGTGGGATACTGCCCAAGAAATGAATGCAAAATACAAGGAGACTTCTGAAGGTGGCTTGGCGTTTAATCTGCCTGTGATATTTCCAGACTGCTAAATAACGTTCAAAAGAGCCTTTCTTAACCAAAGTCAATGCGTAGCAAATTTGCTAGTCTGATATTTGTACTATCAATTACGATAATTCAAATATTCAATCTTATGAAACGATTAGCAAAAATATTATACTTGGTCAATAGCATCACATTCCTATTCATCGCATTGATGCACACCTCTGTGCATTATCAAGAATTGATAACGCCTGAACTGCAAGCCATGCTAAGTCAGAATATTCCGCTGCAAGGTTCGGAGGAAAACGTTTGGAAACTTTGGCAAGGCTTTAGTTTTATGATGGGCGCATTCATGTTCTTTTTTGGGGCAACGCACCTGTTCATTGCAAGTCAAGTGAACAAAAATAGCTATCCGCCTATACTCGGCTCTATCCTTATCATTCTCACGTTGATGGTGGTGACTTATTCAGGTTTACATTTTTTTGGAAATATGCAATTTTATGGTG
>CALGLY010000505.1 GCA_937959095.1 uncultured Saprospiraceae bacterium | reverse complement strand
CAGGCATAGTTTGTTGTGGTGATTTGATAATTTCAAAGACTAAAGATTCGGAAATTCCACGTTCTTCCATCTGTTCGCGTGCGTGTTGGGATATTCGTACTTCGGGCATGGTGTTATTACTTTTTTTACAAAAAAAGACGTTTTTCAATAGGAAAGTCAAGCCTTACTTCTTTCTATTTCTAATAAAAATAGAATTATTTTTACTAATTCAAAAACTAAAAATTAACACCCAAAAAATTAGCCATTACACCTATCTATTTATGTACCTTTGTGGATGGAAACATTAAAAAGCACACCGACTAAGTTTCTAGGCGAAGCACTTACCTTTGATGACGTGCTACTCGTCCCTAGCTATTCTGAGGTTTTACCGCGCGAAGTCGATACTTCCTCGCAACTTACACGAAAGATAAGACTGAATATACCTATCGTATCAGCTGCGATGGATACGGTGACCGAAAAACGTCTCGCGATTGCGATTGCGCGGCAAGGTGGCATTGGTATCATTCATAAAAATATGACCATCGCACAGCAAGCCGACCAAGTGCGAAGTGTAAAGCGTTCGGAGAGTGGAATGATTATTGATCCAGTAACTTTGAGCCGCGATGCGAAAGTAGGCGATGCCCTCAGTTTAATGAAGCAATATAGTATCGGTGGTATTCCTATTGTCAATGATAAAAACCAACTAACTGGTATCCTCACCAATCGGGATTTGCGTTTTGAAACGAATTTGAATCGCCCTATCACGGACTTGATGACTGCTGATAATCTCATCATTGCACCAGTAGGCACGAACCTCGATACGGCAAAAGAGATTTTGCAACGCCACAAAATAGAAAAACTTCCTGTAGTAGATGAGCACGGCACACTCGCAGGACTCATCACCTACAAGGATATTATGAAGGTGCAGAATTACCCTAATTCCTGCAAAGATTCCTTTGGTCGCCTAGTAGTAGGCGCAGCGGTGGGCGTGACGGGTGATATGCTACAACGCATGGCTGCCCTAGTAGATGTGGATGTGGATGTAATAACGATAGACACCGCACATGGACATTCCAAAGGCGTGCTAGATGCTGTGCGCGAAGCAAAACGCAATTTTCCAGACTTACAAATAATGGCAGGCAATGTGGCTACTGGCAGCGGTGCAAAAGCCCTCGCAGATGCAGGCGTAGATGCCGTGAAAGTAGGTGTCGGGCCAGGTAGTATCTGTACAACTCGGATTGTGGCAGGAGTCGGTTTGCCGCAACTCACCGCGATTCATAGCGCAGCCGAAGCCATCAAAGGAAGTGGTGTACCTATTGTTGGAGATGGTGGTATTCGCTACACAGGTGATATTGCAAAAGCGATAGCAGCAGGCGCAAATACGATTATGGCAGGTGGCTTATTTGCAGGCGTACAAGAAGCCCCTGGCGAAACGATTATTTATCAAGGTCGGAAATTTAAGGTCTATCGCGGTATGGGGTCATTGGGTGCGATGAAGCAAGGCTCAAAAGATCGCTACTTCCAAGATGTAGAAGATGATATAAAAAAACTCGTACCAGAAGGCATAGAAGGCCGCGTTTCCTACAAAGGCACCCTCGCCGAAGCGATGGTCCAATACGTAGGTGGCTTACGCGCTAGTATGGGCTACTGCGGAGCAGCAACTGTAGAAGAAATGCAAGAAGCGCAATTTGTGCGAATGACCGCAGCGGGCATCCATGAGAGTCATCCGCATGATATTACGGTGACGAAGGAAGCTCCAAATTATTCGATGAAGGGATAGGTCGTTTAGAATTCCCACCGATAAATTGGTGGAAACAAAATATACAAGTATCCAACAAAGCAATAATAAAATTCAATGGCAGAAGTAATATATTTAGTCAATAATCCTTTTCAGGAAAACACCATCATCATCCACGATGAAACCAAGGAATGTGTCATCATAGATCCAGGTTGTTTTCATGGACATGAAAAAGAAGCCTTGGTTGGTCTCCTTCAACAGCACGACTTGAAACCCGTGCGCTTACTCAATACGCATTGTCATATCGACCATGTATTTGGCAATAAATTCGTGGCGGAGACTTATAATTTGGGCTTAGAAATCCATGAAGGGGAGCAAATCGTATTGGATAGCACGGCGCAAGTCTCACAGATGTATGGTATTCCTTATAACGAACCGTCACCGCAACCGAGTCGTTATATCGAGATAGGCGAAATCATAGAATTCGGGAATACGAAGCTGGAAACGCGCTTTACACCAGGCCACTCCCCTGCTAGTATTTCGTTCTATTGCGAAGCTAGTGGGTTCATTATTGGAGGCGATGTGCTTTTTCAAGGCAGCATAGGACGTACTGATTTGCCAGGTGGCGATATGCAGACGCTTTTACAAAGCATCAAAACGCAGTTCCTTAGTCTACCAGATGAAACACTTGTTTATTCGGGACATGGCGCACCGACTACCGTGGGCGCAGAGCGGAAGACGAATCCGTTTTTGACTTAGTGACAGTAAAGTTTTTAGATCTACTAACTAGGCTACTGTAAAGCTGAAATACTTAGAGCTTGTTGGGGGTTTTCCTTCCTGAAAACCAACAAGCTCTTAGACCGTCTTTCTGAAAAATATCCAAGTATAATTTTTGATTTTTTAATGTCTTCTTCAAGCATTAAGTTAGCGATAGCAACTTCTGTATTGTCTTGTTGCACCCATATTTTGCCATTGATAATATCTACATGAAAAATTACAGTATAAACCCATCTTTCTGCAGTCCAATCTAAGCACACCAATTAGTAACAATCGTTCTTCTCATCCACGAATCTTTTCGTATCGAATGCCTTCGGACAGAGTGGAATAGTTGGCATGTTCATAGAATATTTCTAGGATAATTTTTCTAAAAATTGCTATTCTATTCATTGTGCAATGTTTTTAATTTCTTCGTCAAAATTGATTCAAAACCACAAAAAAGCCCCCACATCAAAGATGCAGAGGCCATGTACACTAGTCCTTCGAGTTGCTCCTGTTTTATGAACAACGAAGGAAAAAAACGTCAATGAAATATTTTATTAATTAAGAATTAACAATGAATAATTATCAATTGTTAATTAAAATTATTCTCCACCTTTGAGTTTTATTTCAAAGGTTGCAGGTAAACACTTCGATAATGGGTCTTGTGTTACAAAGGCTTGTCCTTCGTTCATACAACCCGTTACGCCATCGGTTACCACTACGGTGTAGGTACCTGGCATATTCACCGTTGGTGTTGCGGTGTTTGCTCCTGCTACAATGCCTGGACCTGTCCACTCATAGGATGGACTTGCAGCATTGGTCGTTACATTCAACATGACTTCCTGCGGTGCATCACAAGTGATGTTGGCATCCATTGGTGTCACCTCTGGAAGTGGATTAATGGTAACGGTTACGGTTTCTGATTGGCTACAGCCATTCACATCTTCTACCGTGTATTCCAATTCTACTGTCCCTGCTTGTGCATCCGTTGCCGTGCTTGCATCTACGGTTACCACCTGCATGCTTGCCCCGATTAGGGTGTAGCCTGCTGCATCTGCCGTACCTGTTCCCAAGTCTACCCATGTATGTGCTACATAAGGGGTTGTTCCTTGAGTCGGTGCGCCATCTACCATCACCATATCCCCTACACATACCATGTCATCCACTGGATTCGGTATTGGAAGTGGGTGTATTGTAACGGTTGTTGTACCTGAATCCGTACAGCCATTGCTGTCGATTACAGTATACTCTAGGTCTACCGTGCCTGCTCCTGCATTGATTGCTACGCCGCTTGCATCTACCGTCACAACTTGTGCGCTGGTGTTGGCAAGGGTATAACCTGTTGCTGTTCCAGTACCTAAGTCTACCCAAGTATGGGTTACATATGGTGCTGTTCCTTCGGTTGGTGTCCCATCGACCTCCACACTACTACCTGCACATACCTCTGCCATTGGTGGCAAGGCTACTGGTAGTGGGTGTACCGTTACGATTACATCCTCGCTATTTGGTGGACATGGACCCGTTGGATCATCTGTCGTCAAAGTCAAGGTATAATCACCTGGTACGCTTGCGGTGAAGCTTGCTACGGCTGGGTCTGGAAGTAAGCCCATTGGCGTTACGACTCCATCGCCACCTGCTGGCATGCCTGTTACCATCCACATACCCATCGTTGCTGAACCATCTAGGCTCGCTCCGCTAAGGGTCACGGTACTTTCGGCACATACTTCGTATGGACCGCCTGGTAGTGGTACGGGTTGCTCGAATACGGTAATTCCTACTTCTGCTCTATTCACACAGGTACCATCGCTTACTTCTGCATAGAAGATATTCGCTTCTGCTCCATTTGTTCCGATATCTACTGTTACATCCGTTGGATCTGGTACTGGCGTTGTAAAGCCTGCATCTTCGTACCAGTTTACAATTTGGGATAAACCACCTGCTACAGTGATGTCATTATCTCTCAAATTGATCCCTGCTACTTCGCCTTGTAGGGCTTCATCTTCACAGAATTCTAATGCAATATCTACTACATCTGGTGTGTCATCTACTACATAAGTCACCACTGCTACATTCTCACACATTGGTGCGGCATTGAAGGTAATGACTGCATAGAAGAGCATTCCATCTACAACCACTACATTGCTTGGATCAGCAACTAGAGTCATTAAGGTAATATCACTATACCACGTCACGCTGAATGAACCTGGTGCATTACCACCTGCTACCGTTGCTTCTAAGCCTGTCAAGTCGATTCCTGATGCCGTAGACATATTCAAGTCTGGACATACGGTAATCGTAATCGGATCGGCATCTGGCTGACCTGATACGTTCAATTGTACTTGAACAACCGTCTTACAACCTGCTCCATTCACGAGGGCTGCAAAGAGGGTTTGACTACCCAATGCGGTATTCATGAAGTTGGATGGATCAATCACGGCATTGGTACAAGCTTCGGCATCACTCATCAACTCATGGAAGGTCAAGGTCATGCCTGTTGAACCCGTAAAGGCTCCGCCTGCATGGGCATCACCCTCCGTGAAGGTGCTATTTACATCATCTATAATCGTAGATAAATCGAAGGTTCCAATTCGTGATTGGAAGTCGTTTTCACAAACCGTCATGCTGGCTGCTGTTGCCATTGGTGTCGGATTGTTCGTCAAAATGACTGGTGTACGCGCTACGCTTATACATCCTGTCGCATCATCTAAAATTTGAGCATAAACCGTTACACTATTCCCTGCTGTTGGCAAGGCTGGTGAAGAGCCTGCTGTAAGCGTGATGCTTTCATTATTGAAACCACCCACCATTACACCACTCACTGCGGTGTTTGACGTTGCATCTACAAACCATTCTACGGTAAAGCCCGTTCCTGGATTCTGTACGAATAAAGCTGGTGGTGTTTCGCCATCACAATATTCTTGATCGCCTCCGTTAATCGCTACCATTGGTAACTGATTTGCTTGAAGGATCAATTCTCCGATTGCATAACAACCATCTGCTGTTTCTACGCGTACATAAAGGGTGATGTCGGCACTTGTCATATATGGATTATCCGTAATCGCATTCACTCCATCTTCTGCATTCGCTTCTGTTATGTGATAGCTCACGCTATTGCCTCCTACGATATCGATGTCGCCATCATAATCGCTAAGTACAAAGGAGGCGTTGCCGTTTTCATCTTCACAGGCTTCATCCATCGCCATATCTGCGATTGGTAACGGATTCACCGTCACCACCACTTCTACGATTGGGCGACAACTCGCTTGCTCTGGTGTTGGATTCAATATGGCATAAACATAATAATCACCTGCCATTGTTGGTACGGCTACATCGTAGATCGCTGCCATCGTATCAGGCGTCATCACTACTGGAGTGGTGGAACCTAATACGGTGCCGCCTGTCGCTGGATAATTATACACATCATCGGCATTCAATTGTTGTGAATTGAATAAGACAAAGGCGATCCCATCTACTGCCGTAGAGCCTGTGAATACTTTTATACTATCTACTGTTTCGCCTGCACATACCGTCAGTGTACCTGGTCCATTGTATACATCTGGACACTCATCACAAGGTAATCCTGGTGTTGGTACCGTGCTTGATACTAATCCACAATTGCTGCCATCATCTACTCGTACAAAGTACGTACCCCCTGGTCCTGGTACATTGTATACATTGCTTGCACTATTCTGAACTGCTATTTCATTACCGCCTACTAGGACGAAGAACTCATAGTTTACAAAACCTGCACTTGCTGTTAATACCCCAGGGTTCTGGTCATCGAAACAAACCACTTCGCCTGAATATATTAAATCCACTACGCCTGGTGCTTGTACTTCTACTGGCACCATAATCGTAGCTGAACAGCCTACTTCACTATCGCCCAAGGATACTGTAACCGTATAGTCGATATCATCTGTTGGATTACAGATTTGTGGACGTGGGGAGGTTGGATCATCCAAGAAAGTCGTTGGTGACCAACTAATCGTCGCACTGGCTTCTAAGACTGCTTCTAAATTTAAATCTAGCGTCGTCTTATCGCCTTCACATACAACTATAGTCTCTAAGTCTTCTAAATTCAAGTCCGGTGCGGCACGTACGTTTAAAGTATAGGTTTCTTGACAGAAGCCTTGATTTACCGTTAGGTTAATCTTTTCTGCACCTGCCATGCCAAAGCCTGCATTTAGGCTGGCTATTAAATCATCGCCACTTAGGCTAAAGTCGATTGCTTCTACTGGGTCTGACTCTACGGTAAGTACGGTACTTCCCATGAAATTCACGGTCGTTGTCCCATTCCCATTCGTAAAGATATAGTCATTGCCTGCTGATGGGGCAAAGTCGCCACACACATCCAATATCAAGGGAGAACCTGGACATAAAACCACTTCATCTCCTAAGTCCGCAAAGAATTCTGGTATTGCTCCTTCTATATATTGAATCGTCTCATCACAGGCACAGGCACTATTCTGACGGACACGCAAGAAGGCTGGACAGCCGACATCTGCGGGTACATTGAATTCGCCCGTAATACTTGTGCTACCGCCCATCGGTAGATTCACATTGAAGGTCGATGGTCCTGCTAAGATTGGATTAATCAGTGGATCTAACTCGAAATTATCGAGCGTGCCATTCTGATTCAAATCCCGAATTACATCAATATCGATGCTATTCATGAAATCAGGTCCTGGATTGGTCAAATCGAACATATACGCATACACCAAGGTCGTTGGATCATCATCGCAGGCACTTGTTACCTCGAAGTTCTCCAAATCTAGTGGTGGTAGGAATTGTACGGCAAATACTGGATTTACACTATTCAATACCGCTACACTACAATCTTGTCCTAATGCCGCACAGGTCTGATCTTCTAAGACCGTTGCGATTTCTACACTGATTTGTCCTTGATCACAATCTACCGTTTCGGCGATCTCAAAGTTGAATGCCAATTGATAGAATTCCCCTGGTGCTAGGTTATCGGGTACATTGAAGCAGATTTGCTTCTCTACTACCGTCATGCCACCCATACCATCGGGTCCCATGATATCTTCTTCCATTACCATCCCATCGAAGCCTACTGGCTCGATGAATACTAAGGATCCTGATACATAAGTAATACCATCCGTCGGTATATTCAAGCATTGTCTTGCATCCAAGGTAACCGCTTCGGTCATCGAAGTATTAATCGTGGAGATATTTAAAGTCCCCATCTCGCCACAGTTTACATCTGATGGATCGGCTACCGTCAATAACTGTGCAAAATCTGCTGGATCTGCATCTTCTACAATGATTGGCTCTGATACCGTTAGATTCGAGGAAATCTCCGTTTCACAAGGATCTAAGGCAAGGTTGATATAACGAATCGCTGTTCCTGATGTGAATTCATCACAAACCGTCTGAACACGGAATCGGAACGCTACCTGATTCGTATTATCAATCGAAGTCTGCGTGCTTACCCCTGGTAAACCATTGGAGATAATATCATCTAATGCCCCACCTGCTTGTCCGAGTAAATCGACTGGCCAATCGTAGCCATACGTATTACCACGTGGAAAGGCTGGTGCAATCTGTGCTGGATCTGGTATGCTTTCCCATGCTGCATTATCCGTACACATATCTAAATCAACCATATCGCCAGTCACCCCATTGCCATAGTTATTCGGTCCGCCTGGATACGAAATCTCCCAACTGCCTGGTACAAAATCCAAGCCCGTTGGTAAGAAGAAGATACTATTTAAATCAATCAGTGGGGAGGTCTTCACATTCTTCACCCGCGCTCCTATACAGAATTCATCACAGAGACCAACGCCATTTAAGCCGTTTTCTGGTATGAAAAACTCTACTTGTAAATCCGCTTCTTCACTTATATATTCATATTCGGTCTCTCCTGCTAAACAGGCACCGCCTGCCTCATTCGATAAGAGTGCCGACAGTTCTGGATTTAAACAACTTGCCGTACTTGATAGCACGACATTCGTAGCGAAGTCTAACCCAATTGGACAGAATAATAATTCTGTACGAAGCTCCATACGATAGCACTCTCCTGGACTCAAGGTCTCCCCTGGTGCTTGGTGTAGTATCGAATAAATATTCGTCGTCGCTGTCGTTCCAATCAAGGTAAAGACTAGATTATTACCCCCTTCGTCGATGATATCAACCAATTGTACCGCTTGGGGTACTTCGATCGTACTCACTACATTTTCTAAGTCCGCGCCACCATCCAGACCAGCACATACTTCATAGAAGTTGATGTCATCTGCATCTTGAGCATCCGCGATCAAATTGAAATCCGTAGCCACTACTAAACTTGGAAAGTTCGCCGATAAATCCACGAAATTCACCAAGGTTATCGTATCCAACCAGTTGTTTGGATTCCGACCAACTCCTTGATTCGTTATCGTAAAGGGCGTTGGATC
>CALGLY010000504.1 GCA_937959095.1 uncultured Saprospiraceae bacterium | reverse complement strand
TAGGAGATACAACAAAATCTGTATCTTCGATAGCTATTTTACTTTTCATAAGAAAAAAGATTCATGCACCAACGTTTTGCACTCTTCCTACTGCTCGTTTTCACCACTTGCACCAATCCCACAGACACCCTCTTCCAATCCCTCCCTGGAAGCAAAACAGGAATTCAATTTGAAAACACCCTCACTCCAACCGAAGAATTCAACACCTATACTTTTCGCAATTTCTACAATGGTGCAGGCGTAGCACTCGGCGATGTGAATCGCGATGGACTTTTGGATGTGTATTTTGCTGGCAATTTGGTAGATAATCGACTGTACTTGAATCGAGGCGATTTTCAATTTGAAGAGGTGACGAAACAGGCAGGTGTGGCATGTTCGGGCGTGTGGAGTACAGGCGTGAGTATGGCAGATGTGAATGGCGATGGTTGGCTCGATTTGTATGTCTGTAAATCTGGGCCGCCAGCGAGTGCAGGCAAGCGACACAATGAGTTGTTTATCAACAATCAGGATGGGACTTTTTCGGAGCAAGCGAAGGTGTGGGGTATAGCCGATGAAGGGCTGTCTGTACACGCGGTCTTTTTTGACTACGATAAGGATGGTGACCTAGATGCTTACTTGCTGAACAACTCTTTACGCTCGATTGGGGCGGGCAACGATCTCCGCAAAGACAATCGCGAAGTCCGCGACCCCGAAGGTGGCAACAAACTCTATCGCAACGAGGGCAATCACTTCACCGATGTGAGTGAGGAAGCGGGTATTTACGGCAGTGCAATTGGCTTTGGCTTGGGGGTGACAATAGGCGATGTGAATACCGACGGCTGGCAAGATATTTATGTCTCCAACGATTTTTTTGAAAAGGATTATCTCTATATCAATCAACAAGATGGCACTTTTCAGGAGGATTTGGAAAGCTATATCCGCGATCTTAGCATGGGTTCTATGGGCGCAGATATGGCAGATTTGACGAATGACGGACAGCCCGAAATCTTCGTCACCGAAATGCTGCCACCCGATGATGCGCGCTACAAAACCAAGACGCAATTCGAGACTTGGGATAAGTACCAATTGAAAGTCCAGACGGGTTACGCTCATCAGTTTGGGCGCAATGTTTTGCAGCTTAATAATGGCAATGGCAGCTTCTCTGAAATTGGACGACTGGCTGGTGTGGAAGCCACCGACTGGAGTTGGGGTGCACTACTCTTCGATATGGATTGCGATGGATACAAGGATATTTTCGTGGCGAATGGCATCTATAAAGACCTGCTCGACCAAGATTATGTCAATTTTTACTCCAATCCAGAGCGTGTTCGCGAACTTATCCGTACCGAAGAACAAGCTATCCTAAAACTGGTGGATGCGATGCCTTCGCAAGCCCTTGCTAATTATGCGTTTCGCAATAATGACGACTATACCTTCACCAATCAGGCAACGGATTGGGGCTTAGCTACGCCTTCTTTTTCCAATGGTTCGGCTTATGGCGATTTGGATAATGATGGTGATTTGGATTTGATTATTAATAATGTTAATCAGCCGCCTTTTGTCTACAAAAATCAGGCACGGGAGCGCGGGCAAAATACACTTTCCGTCACGCTCACAGGCGAAGAAAAGAACACCTACGGACTAGGCGCGAGCGTGCGCGTATATGCACAAGGGCGGCAATGGCATCAGGAGCAAGCTCCGATGCGTGGTTTTCAGTCTTGTGTGGATCATCGTCTGCATTTTGGGTTGGGGGAAGTGGAGGCTTTGGATAGTGTTGTGGTGACTTGGAATTCGGGCAAGATGCAGAAGTTGGGAAATGTGAATGTGAATCAGCTATTGGAATTGAAGGAGCGGGATTCAGTGGATAGGCGAACGGATAGTCGCCCAGGTACAGCAATGGACGGGCAACTTCAAGCTCGCCTATCCATTTTCTACCCATCCGAAACTAGCTTAGACTATACCCATCAAGAAAACCGCTTTTCCGACTTCGATCGGGATCGTTTACGCTTCAAAATGAAATCAGCAGACGGACCAAAAGCCACCAAAGGGGATGTGAATGGCGATGGACTAGAAGACCTCTTCGTATGTGGTGCAAAGGGACAAGCAGGGGCGTTATTTTTACAAAATACGTTGGGCGATTTTGAGCAAGTACAAGAAGCAATTTTCGCCCAAAATGTCGCGTCCGAAGATAGCGATTGTCTTTTCTTCGATGCGGATGGCGATGACGATTTAGATTTATACGTAGCAAGTGGTAGTAATGAATTTTCGCCTCGCTCTACGGATTTATTTGACCGTCTTTACATCAATACAAATGGTACGTTTCAACTTTCAGAACAACGCCTACCAAGTGCAAAACCTTCTAGTAGTTCTTGCGTAGCAGCAGCCGATTTTGATCAAGATGGAGACCAAGATTTATTTGTCGGGACACGTCTAAAACCTTATCTCTACGGCTTACCAACAGATGGTTATTTGTTAGAAAACGATGGTAAAGGCACTTTCAAAGAAGTCAGCGAAACCCTTGCCCCTGACCTAAAAGCACTCGGTTTGATGACCGATGCAAAATGGCTAGATGCGGACGGCGACCAAGACCAAGATTTGCTTATTGTAGGCGAATGGATGCCAATAACCTTATTCAAAAACGAAGGTGGTAAATTCACAAAAACCGAATTATCTAATAGTAATGGTTTTTGGAATTGTCTAGAACTCGCGGACATTGATGCAGATGGCGATTTGGATGCTATCATCGGGAATCATGGCTTGAATACGCGCCTACGTGCTACGCCTGAGCAGCCTTTGGAACTCTATATTTCTGACTTTGATGTGAATGGCATGGCTGACCACATTTTGACGGCTTACAATGGCGAAGAATCCTATCCCCTCGTACAGCGCAATGATTTGGTGATGCAACTCCCTGCTTTGAAAAAGAAATATTTGCGCTACGAAAGTTATGCTGAACAGCAAATCACCGATTTTATACCGCCCCAACGTTTGGAACGCGCCACGCATCTTTACGCCTACGAAATGCGTTCGATGTATCTCGAAAATACGGGTAATGGTCTTGAAGCACATCCCCTACCAACAGAAGCACAGTTTTCGCCCATACATGGCATTTTGGTGCATGACTTTAATCAAGATGGTAATTTAGACCTGCTGCTAGGGGGCAATTTTCATCGGGTGAAACCTGAATTGGGTAAATATGATGCGAGTTATGGTACATTACTTCTAGGCAATGGCAAAGGCGATTTTGAAGCAACTTCTGCTTTGGAGAGTGGTTTGCGGATAATTGGGGAAGTGCGAGAGATTTTGGGCATTGGGGAGCAGATTTTTGTTTTTCGGAATGGAAGAAGCGTTCAAATTTTAAAGTACTAGTGCCTCCTTTTAGTTGGTTAAGAAACGCCTGCGTGCAGCAAACAAACTCCACGAACGTGCTAAAATCACTTGATAGTTAGAAAGAAACAATGTCACTTTATTCTGATTTAGCTATACAAGCGTGAGTGAAAAAAGCGTAGGTTATAGTTTTTTCAAAGAGAAAGCCCTCCCAAAAAAAATCTGGAAGGGCTTTCGTGTTATATAGAAAAAAAGAAACACTTACCCCCTCAAATCCTCATCCGAGATGCGATAAGGACCAAGTAAGTCTTCTATTGTCTTCAAGAAATCCGCGTCATCCATGCGCTCTACCGTGCGGAAAAGCTGCTGCGTGGTCGTGATAGCCAATTGATAATCCTGCTCGAAGGATTTCAAATCTGGATCACTTAGCGAGCCGTAGAAATTAAGTCGTTCTGCTGTCTCTTGTGCTAATAGCGTCAAGTGCGGCTTTGCTTTTTCATAGCGTTTGGCTTGTACAATCACATCTATAAAGTACATGGCATTGTAGTCGTAAGGGAAGTTCTTGTGTGGGAACACCTCCAAGTACTTCTCTGCCATCGCTACTGCTTTGTCTGGTTTGTTTTCCTCCATCAAGTTGGAAGCCGTGCGAAGCATCATCAGGCGATGACTTTGGATACTTGGCAGGTAACTACCATCTACATGAAGCTTATGCTTGTCGAAATTCCCCCAAAGGAATTTGTTCATTACATTATCGTATGCTTTCTCCGTATCTACGCGTCCGCTACCGATTACGCTATACACACGATCGCCTTCCGACTTGATAGGAATGATGCGCAAGGCTAAACCTTCTAGCTGCATATAAGGACGCAAATTCATCATTTTGCTTGGCTGACAAGTCACCGCGAAATAGATAGGCCGCTTGAAGGCATTATTGGCAATAATATCTAAAATAGCAATCTCATCCTTTATCAAGGAACTCTTATCTATACGGAAACTCACACGATCTACGACCTTGCCCGTATCCGAAGGATTGACCGTGCCATTGGCGAAGACTTCCTGCTTATTCACAGGAATGAAGACGCGCTTGGTACGGAAATGACTTGCATATTTTCGAGTGCCACCACCTGATACAGGGTGATCTTCCGAAAGATATTTTATGAAATCCTTCAAGCTCGTTTCTCTATCCTTACTTGGGTCGTACTGACTTGGGTCAGGATTTTGTGCTTGATTGAAGTACGGCAAAATCACGCGCTTGCGACCACGTATCTGCTCGGCAGTCATGGTCATATCTATGGCAGGCGAATCATTTACCTTCCTACGGAGTTGGTCGATATACCAATCGACGGCGATCAAACTAAGGTTCACTACCCGCACATCTGTCCGAATCTCTTCGACCTCTTGGGCATACCAAAGCGGATAGGTATCATTATCGCCATAGGTGAATATGATGGCGTTTTCTTCTACCGAATTTAAGAAATTCGACGCATAATCGCGCGAACCGGTGTGGTGACGACGGCTATGATCGTCGAAGTTTTGCGTCCCCATTAATAGAGGAGCAAGCAACACGAGGGCAGTACCTACTCCTGCGGCGATATTGCCATTTAATTTGGCGCGTTCGCGCAAAATTTCATAGAGTGCAAGCACTGCCATACCGACCCAAATAGAATAGGTAAAGAAGGAACCCGCTAATACATAATCTCGTTCGCGGGGTTCATTTGGAGGCTGGTTGGAATAAATCACAATCCCAACTCCTGTGATAATGAAGAGCGCGAGTAAGCCGAGGGCATCATTCGGGCGTTTCTGGAAATGGAATAATAAGCCTAGCAAGCCAAAGAGGAAGGGCAACATATAGTAACTATTGCGCCCAGGGGCTTCCTTCATGGAGGTAGGCATTTCGGACATTTCGTGTAGCCGCGCTTCATCTATCGGTGTGATACCCGAAGCCCAGTTGCCTGTGGAGACATCCCAATTATAGTAGCCTTGCGAGGCGTTTTGTCGTCCAGAGAAATTCCACATGAAATATCGCCAATACATCCAGCCGAGCTGATAATTGACCATGAATTTCAGGTTATCCATCATGCTTGGGGCTTTGTTACTACTGCCCCAGCTTTGCATCCACCGTTTATAAAGGTCGGGTCGGCTTTGCGTATAATCTCCCATACGCGGCAAGAATCGCTTGTCTTTGCCTGCGTACTCATATTGTACTTTTTCGTCTACAACTTCATATCTAAAGTCTCCATCTTTACCTTCTACCAAGCCGTAGCGGTCAGTGGTATTTGACTTTACAGGATCGGCATCAAAATCTGGTCCATAAAGCAATGGACGCTCTCCGTATTGCTCCCGATTGAGGTAAGGCAATAGGCGTGTCGCATCACTAGGATCGTTCATGTTGATAGGCGTATTCGCATTGGCACGAATAACGACTACACCGAGGGTAGAGAAGCTAATGACTACAAGGGCTAAGGCTACAACTATTTTTTGTAAAAGAGCACTACCGCGCTTATGTGCTTGGAATAGCCCGAAGCTAAGCAATCCGCCAACAATCAATAAAGTCGGTACAATTCCTGAATGAACAGGCAAACCTGCATTCACTAGCATGATATCGAACCAAGCCCATAGTTGCGGAATACCAACGATGATAAATTTCTGAATCAGGGTAATAGATAAAACCCCCATAGCCGCAGCTACAGCCATACCAAAGAGGCTATGTTTTTCGTATTTTTTGAAATAGTAAAACAAGGCCAATGCAGGAAAGGTTAGCATACTCAAAAGGTGTACGCCTATGGAAAGCCCCGCTGCATATACCGCAAACACTAACCAACGATCGTTTTGTCCTTCATTTGGTAAGCTATACCATTTCACTACTGCCCAAAGCGTGAGCGCAGTAAAGAAGGTAGACATGGCATATACCTCGCCTTCCACAGCTGAAAACCAAATGGAACTACAAAAGGCAGAAGTCAATCCACCAGCTATACCTGCACCTACTAGTGCCATTGCTTGCCCTTGTGATACGGTATTTTCGCGACCAACCATGGAGAGTTTGCCTAAGCGAATCGTAATCCAGCATACAAAAGCAGCCATGAATGCCGTACAAGTTGCCGAAAGCAAATTAACTGCAAAAGAAATCATGGCAGGGTCTTCCGAAAACCATTCGGCTGGCAAGGTGAACA
The DNA here is from genome assembly GCA_937959095.1 of uncultured Saprospiraceae bacterium. GTDB lineage: Bacteria > Bacteroidota > Bacteroidia > Chitinophagales > Saprospiraceae > JAAUTG01. The sequence goes on along the minus strand of CALGLY010000504.1, from coordinate 6,558 downwards.
TTCGTCCAATAAGTAAAAACAGTGGCGCACCAGGTGGGTGTACTACTTGTAGCTTATATGCTCCTGTAATAAATTCCCCACAGTCCCAAAGGCTTCCTGTACGTTCTACGGAAAAGTAATACACTATCATGGCGATAGCAAATACTACCCAACCCGCGATATTGTACCATTTTTGATATGATTTCATTGTATTAGATGTGAGATTTGAGATCTGCCTCGCGTTTCGCAGTTGAGATCTATCTTCTAATTATCTTTCTAGAAAAGTTATTTAGATTTTTAGTCTTTTGGATATTTAGATTTTTATCTATTCTAAACGTCCAAAAATCAAAATGTCTAAATTACTTTATTGCAAAAAGTCCACAAAAGTAATAAACCTTGTTTAAAGCAAAGCGAAAAGCTAGGGTTTATTAGAATGACTGCTCTAAGCTTGCTCATATTGTCCCTTATTTGGATGCTAAATTTGCTAATTTTGTTGTGCTTCCTTCAAAAAAAACGGCTTGAATGGAAAAAAAACATTTCTCTCTTTGTCTAATCAGCAAATATTCTACGAGTGAATGTCTAATTTTGAAGGAGTAAATATCTTCAAAAATTATTCACTCCTTGAGTCAGGACAATTGTATAAAACGAATTTATGCCCAGCGATTTAGAACTCCTTGCACAAATAAAAGAAGGCAAACAAATTGCCTTCAGTGCTTTGGTTAGCCGCTATGAACAGGTCGTGCGTGGCACGGTGATAGGCATGTTGGGGCATACTACAGAGGCAGATGATGTGGCGCAAGAAGTTTTCATTCGTTTTTATAAATCCTTGGATAAGTTTCGGGGAGATAGTGCTTTAGGGACGTACCTGACACGCATTGCCATCAATTTATCGTTGAATGAATTGAAGCGCCGACAACGACAGCACCAACGTCTAGTACCGATGCAAAAAGAACAAAAACAAGTTATACAAATAGCAGACAAAGCTGCCGATCCGAGTCGAAATGACAATAAGCAATTGATAGAAAAAGCACTACAATTAATTTCAGAAGATTTCCGAGCAGTGGTAGTCTTGCGCTTGATTGATGGCTACTCGGTGAAGGAGACCGCAGCTATTTTGCAATTGCCACAAGGTACAGTTGCTTCTCGTTTGGCGCGGGCGCAGTTAAAATTGCGAGAGGTGATTAATGCGCTTTCTTATTAGGAATTGATCTTACGCAAGAAGTAAAAAAGTAGTTACTGAAGTCTGTTTTCGATCTTATTTTTTTTAGTGGAAAAAAAACGTTAAATTAAGATAGGAATTCAAGCAAAACAAATGACAGGCGTAATGTGACTTAATGGAAAATAACTTAACCAAAAGGAATGAACATAGAAGAATTATTAGCCTATTCCTTAGATAATGACTTGACCGCCACAGAACAAGTCCGTTTGGAACAGGCATTAGTGGAATCCGACGGATTGCGGCAACTCCAAGATGAGTTATTCGCTATGCGTAGCTTGATGCAAGGACAGTTGCCAGCAAAAAATAAGAGTTTTGTGCAAGATGTATTGCGCCAGCTCCCTTTGGAGGCTACTATAGCACAGCTTTCTGCAGGTACACGGGTACTCCGTTTATTTCCGAGCGTAGCAGCAGCCTGTGTATTTGTCATAGGAATAAGCTATATCGGGTTGCATCTAGGAGATGCTGACTGGATTTCGGATCAATTAGTAGGTACAGCTTACCTCTCAGCAGAGGAAGCCTATACTTATATAGATACTTACGAATAATGGAAACATTTAAGATAGTACTAGCGATGCTTGCCTTGGTGCTTATTGGCTTTATTGGAGGCTTTGCAACGCATCGGCATTTGACGCTTGAACGTATACATGAAACGGCTAGAAAACCTGGTGCAAATTTGGAACGGCACTTCCAACGGGTCATTGATGCAGATGATACTCAACGGGAACAAATAAACACAATCATAGAAAAGTGGAATAACAAAAATAGAACGTCCCACGATATACATAGAAAGGAGAGAACTGCTAGAATTGACTCGATGGTACTAGAAATGCAACCCCACTTGAATGCTGCTCAAAAAGAACGCGTACAAGAAACTTTAACACACTTAGAAGAACGGGAAAAACGGCATCGACGATCGAAATAGACTATTTTTAGCGTTGAGGCGTTCCAAAGTGAAGTAATGGATTTGTTGTTTTACATAACCCTTATTCCTGTTTCAGTCATTAGTAATGAAGAAAAATATTCTACATATAGTAATCTTAATTTTAGGTTATTTGATTTTTGCAGGATGCAATGCGAATAAAATCAGCCAAGAAGAAGTAGAAATTTTATCAGATAGCTTTGCTACAAAAATCCGCCGTTTCGCACCTTTATTAGATTCACAAGAAGAAGGACGGAATTATGTGCCAACCATTAATTTAATATTGAAAGATGTTAGAGCTAACTTGAAAATAAAAGAATCGAGAGATGGAATAATAAAGCTCGCAAAAAATATAAGTTCGGATAGTGTATTCTCTAAACTACAGCATGAGTCAAAAACTCTAGGAGTATTTATAAAGTCGAATTTAGCAGATTTTGAAGCAGGGAAAATGTCTTTAATCAAAGAATACTATTTCGTTGAACAGCTCTTTTCGGCTTATTATTGGAAAAATTGGAAAGATTTAGGATTTGGGTTTGAAACAATCATTCATTCTATGGATACAATGCTTCTTTATGAATTGGAAAAATATCATATCCCGATTTCAATTGATATTGGTAAAAATAATTATAGTCCTTACTGGATAAAGTCGAATTCTTTACAAAAGAAGGATAAAGACAAAATTTATTTGAGGACACAAAAAGCACAAGACAAGGTCTTCAAAAAAGAATTTGAAGTCTTAGGATACAATATCCTAACGGGAGAAAAATTTAAAAAAATAGATTCCATTCTATATAGAATAGTAAAAAAAGAAACCGACCAAGAATATTAAAGCTTGATCATAAGCTTCTCAAAATAGTACATTAACAACAATCAAAATAACACAAACATGAAAGGTATTCAATTTACCCTTTTATTTATTTTTTCGATGGGCATTTTCAGTCCATTGATGGCGCAAGGCCCTGACGATGCCGATATGGGAAACATTCTTGATTTTTTACAATCAAGAATAGACCTATCAGATGAACAAATAGTTGAAATAGAAGCTATCATAGCAGACTATGAGGCAGAAAAAGAAGCTTTAGGAGAGCAAGAGTTTGATAGTGTCCTAGAAAAAATGAAAGCTTACTGGGATTTGAAACTCGCTTTTTGGGAGCAAATAAAAAGCGTACTCACAGAAGAACAACTAGCAGAGCTAGGTATGCGCGGCGGTGATAGAGGCGACCATGATGATGACGAGGATGGCGATCGTGACGGACACGGTGACCACGATTGGAGGGATAACCCTTGTCATCCAGATAGCTTAGACTTAGAAGGCTTAGGTGCTGCCATACAAGCTTACAAAGCAGAAAACATCGAGCCTGCAATGCGCGAACTGCGTGCAAGTCTAGATGAATCTATTAGTGAAGAAGATCAAGCACGTATTGCTGAATTGCGTACTTCTTTTGCCAATTTCAAGGCAGAAATGGAAGCATTAAAAGAAGAAGCACGCCAAGAAGATGCAGACCGAAGAGCGATTTGGGAACGCATGAAAGAGCTAAAAGAAGCGATGCAAGCAGATCATGAAGCACTAAAAGAATTAACAGAACGCTACCGCGAAGACATCAAAGCTGCTTTTGAAAGCATGAGCGACCAACGGGAACAATGGACGGAAGATATGCATGCTATAAAAGTGGAATACTTGGGCGAAGAATGTGCCAATAGAAGACATGGCAGACGCGGACACGAAGGACGACGTGGCGAAAGAAACCACCGAGGTAATCGTGGGGGGCATCATCGTGGAGGTAAGAAAGCTGCAAGATTTTTATTGCTTGATCCAGAAGGTGAGGGACTAGCGGATAATCCAGCAGAATTGCCTAATCATACGCTTTCGGTTTCTCCGAATCCTGCGGTTAGCTATACTACTATAACTTATAAAGTAGTGAACGATGCACGCATCACTATCTTTTTACAAGATGGCAAAGGTAACTTCCTGAAGCAAGTGGTAGATGGGCAAAAAGAAGCAGGCACATATACGGTAGAAGTAGATTTGAGTAGTTATAAAACAGGCTCTTACTATTTCACATTGAGCGATGGCGCACAGCTTATTTCTCAACCCGCTATCATTACAAAGAACTAAGATTAAGGTTTGAGACAAAAAAACAGGAGTCATCTTAGCGTAAATATTTTACGTTTAGGGTGGCTCCTGTTTTATACTTGACAAAGCACTAGGTAGTTTCATTTGTTTTCTAGGACTTAAATTTTTCAAACAAAAAAGCCTAACTCCAATAAGGAATTAGGCTTGTCTATTTGTGGTGTGGGGCGGAATCGAACCGCCGACACATGGATTTTCAGTCCATTGCTCTACCAACTGAGCTACCGCACCATCCACGCGTTCATCTGAACGGGACGCAAATTTAAGGGTATTTTTGATTATTGCAAATTTCTCGTTCCTTTTTATAAAAAAAATAAAATTTTTCCTAAAAAAAGAACCTTCTGGTTCTATAATACTGCTTCTACTGCATTCATTGAATGTACGGCTGCTGCCATATCTATAATAAGTTGGGGGTCTTTTTCTATGGCATCGCCTACTACAATCACATCGGCACCTGCTTTCACATTGGCAAGGGCTTTTTCAGGCGTACGAATGCCTCCGCCTACGATAAGCGGCACATCTATCGCACTACTCACCGATTCTATCATAGAGGTGCTCACTGGATTGACTGCTCCACTACCTGCGTCCATAAACATCAACTTCAAGCCTAAAAGCTCGCCTGCTATAGCAGTGCAAAGGGCGATATCATCCTTGGCAGCAGGTATCGGAGTGGTATTGCTGATATAGGAAACAGTAGTCGCTTTGCCGCCATCTATCAACATATAGCCTGTTGGGAGTATTTCTAGTGGACTAAGCTTGAGGTAAGGCGCGGCTAATACATGATTGCCAATCAACAATTCGGCATTTCGTCCTGAAATAAGCGATAGAAAAAGTACGGCATCTGCACGATAGCTTAACTGGAACGAATTGCCAGGAAATAAAATCATTGGAATATCGCACATTTCCTTAATGGTTACTAAGCAATCGTCGAGCATATTATTGACCACTAAGCTGCCTCCAATGAAGAAGTAGTCTACTTTGGCTTCTATGGCAAGTTGTAGCACTTTATCCATATTACCAAGACGTACCTTATCGGGATCTATTAAAACGACAAATTTTTTTTTGCCAGCTTTTTTAGCGGCTGCCAAATCGGTGTAAATTGTTGAAAGACTCATAGCACTCTTTTTTATTCAATAGGCTGGAAGAATGCTTCAAAGATAGAAAAATAGTGATTATATCAATATTCTAATAGGGGTTTTCAGATTGTTAGGGCAAACACATGGAATGCTTTTTGTAAAGTTGTAAAATTGTAAAATCTTGAAATTGCTTTGCAGTAGTCATTTTTTGAAGGCTAAATCCTGTGATATTAGCTTTAAATATGCTCCTTTTTGCTTAAAAAAGAATTTCGTAACTCAACAATTTTACAGCTTGACAAACATGCTCTAAAATTTATTCTTCCACATCATGCTTTCTACAGGTCGCGTAGTTCGTTCGGTATATTTGGCATTTTTCTTTTTATTATAATAATTTTCTACATCACCATCTACTTTGAAGTAGATTAATTGCCCGATGGGCATGCCTGCATAAATACGCACAGGCTGCGTGCAGGAGATTTCGAGTGTCCAGGTATTGCAAAAGCCAACATCACCTTTTCCTGCGGTTGCATGAATATCAATGCCTAAGCGTCCCACGCTCGATTTGCCTTCGAGGAAAGGAACTGTGGCATGAGTTTCGGTATATTCTTCTGTGACTCCTAAATAAAGTACATTGGGATGCAAGACAAGTCCTTCGTCGGGTATTTCAAGATACTCGATTTCATTATGTTTTTTGGCATCGAGTATTTGTCCTTTGTAGAGCGCCAAAGTGCGTCCCAAATGCACATCGTAGGAGTTGGTGCCAAGACATTTTCTATCGAATGGTTCTATGACAATCATGCCTGCTGCAATGGACTCCAATATTTTTGTATCTGAAAGAATCATGTTTCTTTTTTTGCCTCAATTAAATTCCACGCAAAAGTACACAAGTAGCTGGTAAATTGAATTTCAGATTCTTCTTATTTTACGCTTCTTTGTCTATGCCCTTGAAACGAAATTGCCTCAGTTTTGATCGGAGTAAAAACGATTCAATAACTTAAATGTGTCCAAGCACTTATCGTATCACAGCCACATCCCCTTCAAAAACTTCCATACTACCATCTATAAATTCTATTTCTGCGAAATAGACAAAGATGTTAGCATTTAAAGAATTACCATTGAATTCGCCATTCCAACCAGCATTTGGATCATTCAACACAGGATTTTCATTTTGATATAATAAAGCTCCTTTCCTATCGAAAACATATAGGCTTTTTACATTGGCTACACTCGGACC